>NZ_JAKUSO010000072.1:0-15137 GCF_022449305.1 Oceanibaculum sp.
CGACGATCGACTTCCACACAGCGCGCACATCGCCGCCGGCGCAGAAGGCCTTGCCCCCCTCGCCCCGGATCAGCACCGCCTTCACCGCCGGGTCCGTCTCCCAGGCGGCGAGCTGCGGATCGCAGGCGCGGATCATCTCCAGGGTCAGCGCGTTCAGAGCCCTGGGCCGGTTCAGCGAGACAATGCCGCCGCCCCCCTCGACCGTGAAGGAAATATCCTGCTGCTGAATGTCCGACGGCTGCGTCATCTTCTGTCCCGACTGTTCATGTCTATTGATTGCTGTTCAGTATCTGGCGGGAAATGATGACCCGCATGATTTCGTTGGTACCTTCGAGGATTTGGTGAACCCGCAGGTCCCGCAGGATGCGCTCGACCGGATAATCCCGAATATATCCATAGCCACCATGAATCTGCAGCGCCTCGTTGCAGACGGCGAACCCGGCATCGGTGGCAAACCTTTTGGCCATGGCCGCGTGCAGCGTGGCTTCCGGATCGCCGCGATCCAGCGAGGAGGCCGCGCGATGCACCATCAGACGCGCGGCATCCAGTTCCGTCGCCATGTCAGCCAGCTTGAACTGCAGCGCCTGGAACTCGCCCAGCTTGCGGCCGAACTGGGTGCGCACCTGCATGTGCTCGCGCGCTGCCTGCAGCGCCGCACGGGCACCGCCCAGCGAGCAGGCGCCGATATTGATTCGTCCGCCATCCAGCCCCTTCATGGCGATATTGAACCCCTCGCCTTCCGCGCCCAGCCGGTTGGCGGCCGGCACACGGCATTCCTCGAAGATCACGGCGCGGGTCGGCTGGCTGTTCCAGCCCATCTTGCGTTCCTTCTGGCCGAAGGACAGGCCGGGTGTTCCTTTCTCCACCACAAGGCAGGAGATGCCCTTCGGCCCGGCCTCGCCGGTGCGGACCATCACGACATAGATGTCGCTGGCACCGCCGCCCGAAATGAAGGCCTTGGAACCATTCAGCACATAATGATCGCCATCAAGGACCGCGCGGGTCTTCAGCGAGGCGGCATCCGATCCCGCCCCCGGCTCCGTCAGGCAATAGCTGGCGAAATGCTCCATCGTCAGGAGCTTCGGCAGGAAGCGCGCCCGCTGCGCATCATTGCCGAAGCGGTCGATCATCCAGGACGCCATATTGTGGATCGAGATATAGGCCGCCGTGGAAACGCAGCCCGTGGCCAGTTCCTCGAAGATCAGCGCGGCATCAAGCCGGCCAAGGCCGCTACCGCCATGGTCCTCGCCGCAATAGATGCCGGCGAAACCGAGACTGGCCGCCTCGCGCAGGCAATCGACAGGAAATATCTGCTGTTCATCCCATTCCGCCGCCGATGGGGCCATCCGCTCCAGCGCGAATTGCCGCGCCGTCTCCTGGATGAGGCGCTGATCGTCATCGGGCAGAAAATTCATGGGCGGACGCCCCCCAGATGCTTTTGGGCGCTCTTCGGGCGCTTTTCGCCGGATCATACGGGCGCGTGACTGGCTGTCAATCCGGCGCCATGCCGCTCAGATCAGCCGCAAGGCGTAGAGCGCCCGTCCGATCAGCAGGAAGGGCTGATCGACGCTGAGGTCGATGTCGTAACCCTCATAGGTCGGATTATCGCTGCGCACGCGCAATCGGCGCCCGGGCAGCCATTGCAGCCGTTTCATCAGGACGCGGCCTTCCAGGCAAAAGACGAAGACGTCGTCGGCCGGACGGGCACCATCCTCGCTGCGGTCGATCAGAACCGGCGTGTTCGCAGGTATGGTCGGCTCCATGCTGTCGCCGCGCATCACATGGATTGCAAGCTGCGATGCCTGCAGGCCCGGCAGTTCGGGCATATGCTTCATGTCGAGGTAGATCAGCGCCGGCTCACCCTCAGGCGCATTTCCGCTTGGCTTTGCATCCCCCACCTGCTCGCCGGTTGGCTGCAAGGCGCAATCGAGGCCGGCAGGGCTCACCCCGATCAGCGGCACCGGCACAAGGCCTTCATGTCCCGCTTTCGTCCGTGCCCTACCATCAACAGCAAGAGGGTCGTTCGCGCCGGCGAGCATCTCCCCCTCGCCGGTAGCAAGCCACTCCAGGCGCACGTTTCCGGCCCGTGCCAGCGCAATAAGCCGCTGGCGCGAGGGGTCGGACACCCCACGCACATATTTCCGGACGACCTGATGCGACAGGTCCGCCCGCTTTGCCAATTCCATGATGCCGCCAACATTCTGTGCCAGCATCATGACCCGTTCGGAGAACCCTTCGGTCCTGCTTCGACCATCGTTTGACAATGGTCGTAACGATGGGCTTTCTGCGTCATCCATTGGATCGAAGCTCATAGCCACTTCTTTAGCTTGTTACCATTTGCACTAAAGTCAAAAAATTTCACGCAACTTTTGCCGTCGACTTCTCCATTCGGAATTGACGCCAGAATTGCATTGCACGTATGTTTACCTCCCTTGCTCTATATGGATAGAATCTCGCAATAATACTAAAAAGGGTTGCTGAACATGCCACGAACAGGTTGGCACCCGGCAGACATCACGGCTGCCGTAAGAAAGAAGGGAATGACCTTAACGGCACTTGCCCTCTCCCACGGGCTCAGCGAATCGGCCTGCCGGAAAGCCTTACTGACCAAGTACGCAAAGGCCGAAATCGCCATAAGCCGGTTCATCGACGTTCCACTCCATGAGCTCTGGCCCGAACGTTGGACACCCGATGGTTCTCGTATCCGGCGCCAGCGCAATCAGGCCTAGAATATTCCCGTTCGTTACCGAATGGCACCTCAAAACTTATGAAGAGTAGATTTTACTATTTTATTCAAGGCGACCAAAACTATCTACTTTGATTGCCATGCACATCAGTGACCGTCTATGTTGATTGCAGATTAGCGAAATAATGGCTGGACAATCATTTTTAGTGTAACTAACATCCACAAAAGCACTACTTTTAGATAATAAACAAAGAAAAACGGCACGTTTGGCGCGATAGATGGGTATTTTATCCAACGACATCGACCCCAGATTGCAGACGCTCTACGATCATTGGCTGCAAGTGCGGAAGGGTGCGCTCATCCCGAACCGCCGGGACATCGACCCGGTTGCCATATGGACTGTCCTGCCTTTTGTGTGGATGTGCGATTACATCGCCGAGAGCGGCCGCTTTCGTTTCCGACTCGCCGGTGAGGAAATGAACATGTTCCACCATCGGAACCTGGTCGGCACCTATCTGGACGAAACTTTCCCGGAAGTGCAGCAGGACCATGTGATCGCCAAGTACCGCCGTGCCATCGAAACACCGGCCATTCTGTACGTGCGCGGCGCCATCCATGCGAAGACCCACCCCTATCTGCGTGGCGAGCGCCTGCTGCTGCCCCTGCTGGATCAGAGCGAAGCCCCCACCATCATTGTCGGCGCCACCGTGTCTCACATGGGGGCTGGAACGGGCGTGAGGACCGGCGCAACCGGCCAGAAGCTTGATACGCCGCCCACCTGCGAGACAATCGAGTTCCCGCTCTCTCCATAACAAGTCCCGCGCCTACCGCCGCCAGGGCTTTCTTGCGCCGTTCCGCCGCCAGCCGCTATAGTTCGGCAGATGCGCTGGAATGCGCAGAGAATAATGGATAGCCGGGAAGCAGCTCAATGAACGGACCATTCGCGCGGGGCAGCCAGTCCATTCCAGCCAGCACGCCAGCCGACACGGGCGCACCGTCCTCTGCCGGTTCCGCCGTGGCGCCGGCGTTCCCGCAGGTACGGATGCGCCGCAACCGGCAGAGCGACTGGTCGCGCCGGATGGTGCGCGAAAACACGCTGACGGTCGATGACCTGATCTGGCCGGTCTTCGTGATGGGCGGTCGCGGCGCCAGCGAGCCGGTTGTCTCCATGCCAGGTGTTATGCGCCATAGCGTGGACCGGCTGGCCGAGGCCGTGCGCGAGGCCCAGGCGCTGGGCATTCCGGCCATAGCACTGTTCCCGCAGATCGATCCGGCGCTGAAGAATGTCTCCGGCACCGAGGCCACCAATCCGGACAATCTGGTCTGCCAGGCGATCAAGGCGATCAAGGATGCGGTTCCCGATATCGGCGTGCTGTGCGATGTGGCGCTGGATCCCTTCACCGATCACGGCCATGACGGCGTATTGCAGGATGACCGTATCCTGAACGATGAGACGGTGGAAATCCTGTGCGGCCAGGCGCTGGTCCAGGCCGAGGCCGGCTGTGACATCATTGCGCCGTCGGACATGATGGATGGCCGGATCGGTGCGATCCGCCGCGCCCTCGACGGCGCCGGCCGCCAGGACATCCAGATCATGGCCTATGCGGCGAAATACGCCTCTGCCTTCTATGGCCCGTTCCGCGATGCCGTCGGCTCCGCCAGGACCCTGGGCAAGGCCAGCAAGTCCACCTACCAGATGGACCCGGCCAACACCGATGAAGCGCTCCGCGAAGTGGCGCTCGACATTGCCGAGGGCGCGGACATGGTCATGGTGAAGCCGGGCATGCCCTATCTCGACATCGTGCAGCGCGTGAAGAGCAGCTTTGCCGTGCCGACCTTCGCCTATCAGGTCAGCGGCGAATACGCGATGCTGAAGGGTGCCATCCAGAATGGCTGGCTCGACAATGACCGCATCGTTCTGGAAAGCCTGATGGCCTTCAAGCGTGCCGGTGCCGATGGCGTGCTGACCTATTTCGCGGTAGAGGCAGCGAAATTGCTCAACCGGTAAATCTCTCCGCAAAGAACTGCAGAAGGCACCGGTCGTGCCAGGCGACCGGCGACGCATCGTGGAAGCCGACATGGCCGCCGCCCGGCGCCAGCAGGCAGGTCAGCCGGTCATTTCCGGCCTGCATGGCCTTGCGGTAAGACACAGCCGGAATCCAGGGATCATCCTCCGCATGGATCAGCATCGTCGGCACCTCAATGGCCGGCAGGAAATGTAATGCGCTGCATTTGGCATAATAATCGGCGGCGCCCGCGAAACCGTTTCTCGGCGCGACATGCCGGTCATCAAATTCCAGCACGGTCGCCACGGACTGCACGGCCTGCCGTTCAGCCGTTGAGAGGGCGTCAGGCGGCCCGGCCAGCGTCTCCTCCTTCATCCGCGCCAGTAGCCAGCGGTGATAGAGCCAGTTGCGGTGGTCGAGGAACCGGCGCGAGGATTCGGCAAGTTCGATGGGCGCCGATACCGACCCCGCCGCCAGCACCGGAAAGTCCCGGCCCTGTTCGGCCAGGAATTTCAGCAGCATATTCCCGCCCAGCGAATAGCCGACGAGGAGCAGCCCGTTCACGGCAAGCTCCGGCGGCAGTTCCAGCAAGGCATCCCCAAGGTCGGCACTGCGCCCGGCATGATACTGGAACCGGCAGAGCGGCCGGGACGGGCCGGCACCGCGCAGGCTGAGCCGAAGCACCGGATAGCCCGCCGCCAGGAAGACCGAAGCACTGCGCAGCATGTACAGACTGTCCTGACAGCCCGTCAGACCATGGATCAGCACCACGAGAGGATGCTGCGATTTTCCCTGTTCTGGGTATTGCAGCGCCGCGAGCAGCATGTCGCCGCTGCCGTCACACATTGCGAGCTTTAGCTCTCGAACAGGATAGGCGCTCAGATCCGGCGCGCGGCCGACCAGCAGGTTGCGCACCGTCTGCAGGTCACCGCCCCACCAGGGCGCGCGGCGTCGGAAGGGTGGAAAGCCCGCCGGATAGTGTGAGGGCGTGCTAACCGTTCTGCCCGCCATCGGCTGCCGCTTCCGCCTTGGCGCGCTCGCCCCCGGAACGCCCCCAGTCGCGGACAATGGCGATCTGGTCTTCCACCATCAGCGAGGGCGCGTGGCCGCACCCGGGAATCTCCATCAGTTTCGCCTTCGGGCCTCGTCGCGTCATTTCCTGGGCGGTTTCGCGCAGCAGCACGTCCGATGTCTCGCCGCGCAAGACCAGCACCGGGCATTCGATCTTGTCCCAGATCGCCCACATATCGATGTCCTGCAGCGGGTTCTTGCGGAATGCGTCGCCGATGGCCGGGTCGAGATGCAGCGTATAGGTGTGATTGGGCTGCCGTTCGACACTGTGAAGCACCATGGCGCTCCACTCCGAATCGCTGAGATCGCCATAGCTGGCGTAGATCTTCCGGAAATGCTCGTCCACCGCCTGCAGATTCGGGAATACCAGCTCCTCGCCGACATATTGCCCGATGCGCTCCAGCGCCTGCTTCGGGATGAATGGACCGACATCGTTCAGCACCAGCCGGCGGATCGGCGAGTCTTCCTCGGCGGCCAACAGCATGCCGATCAGCCCGCCCATCGAGGTGCCAATCCAGTCGACGGCGCCAAGCCCGCGATAGGCCAGCAAATCCTTCGCGTGCTTCAGATAGGTGCCGTAATGGTAATCTTCCTTCTGCGAAAGCCAGCCGCTGCGGCCCCGGCCGGCCACATCCGGGCAGATCACCCGATAGTCGCCGAGCAGCGCCTGGGCCAGCTGGTCGAAATCTCGTCCCTGGCGCGTCAGGCCATGGGCGCAGATGGCCACCCGCTCCATACGGCGTTCGCCCCATTCCGTGAAGCCGAGCCAGACGGTTTCCCCCGTCGCCGTGCTTGCGAAACTTCCCTGGCTGGGTTTCATGGGTGTCTCCCTCGGTTTCTCAGCGGTGCGAAGGTCTGGCCGGTAGGCTCAGTCTAATGATGTTTTTATATCAATACCATATCGCAACAACAGCGGGATTACCGGGTTACCAGAACCCCGGATTCACCGAGCTTGATTGCATACGCTGTAACGCAGGGAAGGCAAAAGCAGTTGCAGATTTCCTCAACTCGTTTAACTAAATGATGCGTGCCGATGGTGTGCCAAGCGCCATGAGAGAACCGCAGGATATGTGGCAAGGCGCCCATCGGATATTGAAAGTTGGCTTTAGGGAGGCCCCAATGAAGCTCAATCTAATGCGTTTTAGCGCCATCGCCGTGGCGGCTGCGCTGTTTGTTCCGGCAGCGGCCGACGCGCAGGACAAGGCCGGCTGGCCAAGCTCGATCAAGGTCGGCACCGCCTCGCAGGGCGGCACCTACTTCGTGTATGGCGCGGGCTGGGCGAACCTCGTCCAGGAAAAGCTGGGCATCAACACCAGCTCGGAAGTGACCGGTGGTCCGGTGCAGAACATGGCGCTGGTCAATTCCGGCGGCGTGCAGTTCGCCATGACCACCATGGGTCCGGGCTATGATGGCTGGGTCGGCAAGAGCCCAATCGCGCCGGGCGTCGAGATGAAGAATGTCCGCGCCACCTTCCCGATGTACATGACCCCGTTCCAGATCGTCGCGCTCGAAAAGTCCGGCGTGAAGGGCATCAAGGACCTTGAGGGCAAGACCGTCGGTGTCGGCCCGCGCGGCGGTACGCCGGGCACCTACTTCCCGCTCTGGTTCAAGGAGCTGGGCGTGAATGTGAAGCCGCAGTTCGGCGGCGCGAACGACCTCGCCGGCCAGGTGCAGGACGGTCTGATCGACGGCTTCGCCTTTGGCGCCGGCCTGCCGATTGCCGCCTTCGCGCAGATCGAGGCCCAGGTCCCGGTCAGCCTGTTCGCCTTCACCAAGGACGAGCAGAAGAAGATCCTCGACGCTTTCCCGTCCGTGTCCGCCTTCACCATTCCGGCCAACACCTACAAGAGCCAGAAGGAAGAGCAGCACACGGTTGCCATGTGGAACTTCGGCATCGCCCACAAGGACATGCCGGAAAGCCTGGTCTATGAGGTCATGAAGGTCGTCCTCGACAACAATGACCGCATGATGCAGATCCACAAGTCGGCGGCGGACACCAAGCCGGAGAACTACGTGAACAACAGCTTCATGTGGTTCCACCCGGGTGCGATCCGCTACTACAAGGAAAAGAACCTGCCGGTGGACAAGAAGCTGCTGCCGCCGGAATACAAGGGCTAAGTATAAGGGCTGATGGCCCAGCCTGTATAAAGGCGTATGATACGGCTCCTCCTCGCCAGTCCGAGGGGGAGCCGTTATTTTATAGAAGGCACGCGGCGGCTAGGGAGGCTGCGGACGCGTGGCTTAATAAACGAACAAGAGTGCGGGGAAGATGCAGGACCAAAAGAATTCGGAAGTTCTGGTGCAGGCTGCGGACGAGCCGCCCCCCAGTAACGAACGGAAGCTGGAAGGCTGGCAGAAACTGCTGCTTGCCGTTCTGTGCATCGGCTATGCGACATTCCATCTGATGGTGCTGAACGTCTTTCCGATTGAGACGTGGAGCTTCCGGATCATGCACATCGCCGGGGCCCTGGCCATCGGCTATCTGCTGGTCGCCGCCTGGACCACGGACGGGCTTGACGGCAATGGCACCTGGATCAGGCCCATCGAATACCCGCCCCTGCTGATCGCGCTCGGGCTTGGCGGCTACAGTTTCTTCTGTGTCGTCTATGCCTTCGTCGCCGCCGACGAGATGATGCCCGATCCCTGGATCTTCGGCACCTCCGGCTGGCCGCTGGTGCTGTCCACCGTCGTCGCCATTGGCGCCGGCTGGCTGTTCAAGCCGCGCGACCATCGCATCGGCTGGTATGACTGGATTCTGGCGATCAACAGCCTGTCGGTTGCCGGCTACCTGCTGTTCAACCTAGCGGCGCTGCAGTTCCGCGCCGGTGTCATGCCGATTCCCAGCGACATGCTGTTCTCGATTGCCGGCGTGCTGCTGATCCTGGAGCTGACCCGCCGGGTCGCCGGCATGGCGCTGCTGGTGATTGCCGGCCTGTTCATTGTTTACACTTTCGCCGGCCCCTACCTGCCGGGCATCCTGAATCATGACGGCTACCGGATGGACCGCTTCTTCAGCTACATCTATACGGATAGCGGTATCCTGGGGCCGACAACGGCGGTTTCCTCCACCTACATCATCCTGTTCATCGCCTTCGGCGCCTTCCTTCAGATTTCCAAGGTCGGCGACTATTTCGTGAACTTCGCCTTCGCGATTGCTGGTCGTGCCCGTGGCGGTCCCGCCAAGGTGGCGGTGTTTGCCAGCGGCCTGATGGGCATGATCAACGGCACCTCCGCCGGCAATGTGGTGGCGACGGGCTCGCTGACCATTCCGCTGATGAAGCGGGTTGGCTACCGGCCGCAGAGCGCTGGCGCCATCGAGGCGGCGGCCTCCACCGGCGGGCAGATCATGCCGCCGGTCATGGGCGCGGGCGCCTTCATCATGGCGGAGATCACCGGCATCCCCTACACCGAACTGATCGTCGCCGCGCTGATCCCGGCCTGCCTGTACTTCATGTCCGTGTTCTTCATGGTGGATTTCGAGGCCGCCAAGATGGGCATGCGCGGCATGCGCCAGGACGAGCTGCCGGTACTGTCCAAGCTGATGAAGCAGATCTATCTCTTCCTGCCCATCATCATCCTGATCGGCGCGCTCTATATGGGCTATTCGGTCATCCGGGCCGGTACGCTGGGGCTTGTCAGCGCACTGGTGGTGAGCTGGCTTAGCCCGAACAAGATGGGCCCGATCGGCGTGCTGCGGGCACTGGAAGCGACGACCAAGATGTCGATCCAGCTGATCGCCGTCTGCGCTTGCGCCGGCATCATCGTCGGCGTCATCGGCCTGACCGGCGTCGGCCTGCGCTTCTCCTCGCTGCTGCTGGACATCGCCGACAAGAGTCAGCTGATTGCGCTGTTCTTCGCGATGGTGATCTCCATCGTGCTGGGCATGGGCATGCCGACAACGGCGGCCTATGCGGTGGCGGCCTCGGTGGTGGCACCCGGCCTCATCCAGCTCGGCATTCCGCCGCTGGTGGCGCATTTCTTCGTGTTCTACTACGCCGTCATCTCAGCCATCACGCCGCCGGTGGCGCTGGCTGCCTATGCCGGCGGCGCCATTGCCGGCGCCGACCCGATGAAGACCTCGGTCACCGCCTTCAAGCTGGGCCTCGCCGCCTTCATCGTGCCGTACATGTTCTTCTACAGCCATGGTCTGCTGATGGAAGGCGAATGGCATGTCATCCTGCGCAACGCGGCGACCGCCACGGTGGGCGTCTACATGCTGTCCGGCGCGGTGATGAACTGGTTCCACGGCCGTCTGCCGATGCTGATGCGCGTGATACTGTTCATCGCGGCCCTGATGCTGATTTCGGGCGGTTTCATCACCGATATCGTCGGCATCGTCATGGGGGCGGCGCTGTTCTTCTGGCAGAAGACGCGCAAGCCCTCGGAAAAGGCACCGCTGAAGGCTGACGCGGAAGCCTGACCGGAAAGCGAAGACTGACAAAGGGGCGGCATGGACGGAGCCAAGGCTTCGCTTGTGCCGCCCCTTCTCTTTTCGCTATAGACCAATACGACTAACAAGAAATATCCCACCGGGTGGATGCCTCCATGAGCGACAATCTGTACGAGCTGTTCGAAAGCCGTTTCCCCGCCGACCGCGCGGAGCTGTTTATCGAGACCGGCGATGGCCGGCGCTACAGCTATGCCGACCTAGAGAGCTGGAGCGGCCGGATTGCCAACCTGCTGGTCAAGCTGGGCGTCACGCCAGGCGACCGCATCGCCGTGCAGGTGGACAAGTCGCCGGAGGCCATCTTCCTCTATCTCGCCTGCCTGCGGGTCGGTGCCGCCTACCTGCCGCTGAACACCGCCTACCAGCAGGCCGAAATCGAATATTTCCTGACCGATGCCGAGCCGCGCGTCGCGGTCTGCCGCCCCGGCACCGAATCATGGGTCGGTGACTGCGCTGCGAAGGCCGGCACGCCGCATGTGCTGACGCTGGGCGGTGCGCAGGACGGCACGCTGGTCGAGCAAGCGAGAAACCTGTCGCCCGACTTCGCCACTGTCGCGCGCGGGCGCGACGATCTGGCGGCCATCCTCTACACTTCCGGCACCACCGGACGCTCCAAGGGCGCTATGCTGACGCACTGGAACCTGGCCTCCAACGCACTGACGCTGCACAAGGTCTGGCATTTCCAGCCTGGCGACGTGCTGCTGCACGCCCTGCCGATCTTCCACACCCACGGGCTGTTCGTCGCCACCAACTGCATCCTGCTGAACGGCAGTTCGATGATCTTCCTGCCGAAGTTCGATGCCGACGAGATCGTGAAGCTGCTGCCCCGCGCCACCGTGATGATGGGCGTGCCGACCTTCTATGTCCGGCTGCTGGCGCATGAAGGCTTCACCCGCGACCTGACCAAGCATATGCGGCTGTTCGTCGCCGGTTCTGCGCCGTTGCTGGCCGACACCTTCAACCAGTTCCGCGAGCGCACCGGGCAGGCCATTCTGGAGCGCTATGGCATGACCGAGACCGGCATGCTGACCTCCAATCCCTATGAGGCCGACAGGCTGGCCGGCAGCTGCGGCATGGCCCTGCCCGATGTCGAGGTGCGCATCGCCGACGAGAATGGCACGGCGCTGCCCGTTGGCGAGACCGGCGTGATCGAGGTGCGCGGCCCCAACGTCTTCAAGGGCTATTGGCGCATGCCGGAAAAGACCAAGGCGGAAATCCGCGAGGACGGCTTCTTCATCACCGGCGATGTCGGGCGCGTGGATGAGCGCGGTTATGTCTGGATTTCCGGCCGCGCCAAGGACCTCATCATCTCCGGCGGCTTCAACGTCTATCCGAAGGAGGTCGAGGAAGAGATCGACCAGCTGGACGGCGTCGAGGAATCCGCTGTCATCGGCGTGCCGCACCCGGATTTCGGCGAGGCCGTGGTCGCCGTGGCGACGGCACGCGCCGGGCAGACGCCGCCCGCGCCGGACGCTGCCATCGCCCATCTGAAAGGCCGCCTCGCCGGTTACAAGGTGCCGAAGCAGGTATTCTTCGTATCCGAACTGCCGCGCAACAGCATGGGCAAGGTGCAGAAAAACCTGCTGCGCGATCAGTACAAAGACCTGTTCGCAAAATAGCCGGTAACCCGCTGACATTTCTGTTTTTCCTCCCATATCTCCGGGGAACGCGGAGAAGGGAGCAACAGGCATGCGGCGCTGGCTGAAACGGATCGGACTCGCCGTAGGAATCCTGCTGCTGTTGGTGATTATCGCCGGGACCGGCGGATACTTCTGGCTGCGTACCTCTCTGCCGCAGCTAGAGGGTAATGCTCCCCTGCCCGGCCTTACCGCCGATGTCTCGGTGATCCGCGACGAACACGGCGTCCCCACCATCCGGGCGGCCAGCGAGGCCGATGCCTACCGCGCGCTCGGCTATGTCCATGCCCAGGATCGGCTGTGGCAGATGGAGCAGATGCGCCGCCTCGGCGCCGGCCGCCTGTCGGAGCTGACCGGCTCCGCTACGCTGGAGTATGACCGGCTGATGCGTACGCTGGGTCTCTATCGCCTGGCCGAGCGCGGCGTAGAACAGGCGTCCCCTGCTCTGCGAGAGGCGCTGGACGCCTATGCCGAGGGCGTGAACACCTGGCTGGACACCCATGAAGGCGCCCTGCCCCCGGAATTCGTGCTGCTGCGCCATAGGCCGGAACCCTGGCGGCCCGCCGATAGTCTGGTCTGGGGCAAGCTGATGGCAATGCAGCTGACCGGCAACTGGCACGCCGAGCTGAAGCGCGCCCAGCTTTCCCCGTATTTCACGCCAGAGCAGATCGAGCAGCTCTGGCGCACCGATCCTGAAGCACAGCATGTTCCGGCAGCGATGGCGCCGCTGCCATCCGGCCTCGCAGCGCGCGTGCTGGCCGCCCTGCCCCCGGCACTGGCGCCCCGGCGTGCCTCCAACATCTGGGCGCTGGATGGCAGCCGCACGCCCAGCGGCAAGCCGCTGCTGGCGAACGATCCGCATCTCGGCCTGACCAACCCGGCATTGTGGTATCTGGCGCGGATCGAAGTGCCCGGCCTCACCTTGGCCGGCGCCACCGTGCCGGGCGTGCCGATGCATCTGATCGGCCATAACGAAAAGGTCGCCTGGGGCTTCACCACCACCCATGGCGATACATCGGACATCTTCATCGAGAAGATCGACCCGGCAGATGCCGGCCGATACCAGTCTCCCGATGGCAGCGTTCCCTTCGAGAGCCGCGAAGAGATCATAAAGCTGCGCGGCGGTGAGGAGGTTACGGTCACGATCCGCGCCAGCCGGCATGGCCCGATCGTCTCCGACACGCATGGCGGCAGCCGGCAGGCGCTCGCCGCCTATGGCAAACCGGAGGAATTTGCCCTCGCCCTCTCCGCCACCCTGCTTGACCCCGATGACCGCACGGCGGAAGCGCTGTTCCGTATGAACCGCGCGGAAAGCGCGGTGGATTTCCGCACGGCGCTGCGCGATTTCCATGCGCCGCAGCAGAACATCGCCTTCGCCGATATCGAGGGTTCCATCGGCATGGTGACCGCCGGCAAGGTACCGGTCCGCCGGTTCGGCGATGGTTTCCTACCAGCCCCCGGCTGGACCGGGGAATATGACTGGGCCAGCTTCCTGCCCTTCGAGGAATTGCCTCAGCATTTCAACCCGCCTTCCGGCCGGGTGATGAATGCCAATAATGATGTCACCGGGCCGGACTATCCGCATTATCTGGGTCGCAGCTTCGACACGCCGCACCGCGCCCGTCGCATTGCCGAACAGCTGGAGAGCGGAAACAAGGCCGATGTGCAGGCGATGACAGCGCTGCAATATGACGCGCTGGATCTCGCCGCGCCGGAACTGCTGGCGGTGATCCTGCCGATGCTGCCGGACAGCCCCGCCCGCCAGCTGCTGTCCGGCTGGGATGGGCAGATGCTGCGAGACCGGCCGGAACCGCTGCTGTATCACGGCTGGCTCCGGCACTTGCCGAAACGGCTGCTGGCGGATGAGTTCGCGCCTACAGGTCAGGAAGTGCCATGGCTCGCCAATCATCAACTTGCCGGCATGCTGCGCGGCGAGGGCGGCTGGTGCGATGACATCTCGACAGCGGACCGGCAGGAAAGCTGCACCGATATTGCGCGCGCGGCGTTGGACGACGCGATAACGGAACTCTCGGCGGACTATGGGGCGGAGATGATGGCGTGGCGCTGGGGCGATGCGCATCGCGCGCGTTTCTCCGGCATGGTGCTGGGCCGCATTCCGCTGCTGGGTCCGCTGTTCGATGTGGTGGTCGAGACCGATGGCAGCAACACCACGGTCAATCGCGGGACCAGCCGCCTCGACAACGACGATGCCCCCTATCGCCATGTGCATGGGGCCGGCCTGCGCGCGGTGTTCGACCTTTCAGACCTTGACGCCTCGCTCTTCATTCAGGCGCCGGGGCAGTCGGCTAATCCCTTCTCCCCGCATTATGACGATCTGGCCGGGGACTGGAGCGTGGGGCGCTATCTGCGCGTCACTGCCCCACAGGGGCAAGCCATGCGGGAACTGCGCCTGACACCCGCCCCCTGATCGGACTATGCTGCGCGATCCGATCCCGATACCCATTTCAGGCCAGGCATGACCGTCACGCTGCACGATATCGAACAAGCCGCCGCCCTGCTTGCAGGCAAGCTTGTCCGCACCCCGCTGGTCCCTGCGGTTGGCCTCAACGAGGAGCTGGGCCTCGACCTGCATCTGAAGCTGGAGAATCTGCAGCGCGCCGGCTCCTTCAAGTCACGTGGCGCCTTTGTGAAGATGAGCCGCCTGCCGAAGGAAGCCACGCGCAATGGTGTGATCGCCATGTCGGCGGGCAATCATGCGCAGGGCGTTGCCTATGTCGCGCGCGAACTGGGCATCCCCGCGACCATCGTCATGCCGGAGAACACGCCCTTCATGAAGGTCGAGCGGACGCGCCGCTATGGCGCACGGGTCGTTCTCAAGGGCGAGACGCTGAGCGAATCCGCGACCTTTGCCCGTGACCTGGCGGATGCCGAAAAACTGACCTTCGTGCATCCCTATGACGACCCGGACATCGTCGCTGGCCAGGGTACGCTGGCGCTGGAAATGCTCGCCGACAATCCGGGCCTTGATGTCCTCGTGGTCCCGATTGGCGGCGGTGGGCTGATCGCCGGCATTGCGACCGCCGCCAAGGCGCTGAAGCCCGGCATCGAGATCATCGGCGTCGAAGCCGCGCAATATCCCTCCATGTATCAGGCGCTGCACGGCGAGACGCCGACATCGGGCGGACAGACTCTGGCCGAGGGTATTGCCGTGAAGATTCCCGGCGCGCTGCCGCTGGAGATCGTGCGCCAGCATGTGGACGACATCCTGATGGTGGAGGAGAGCGCCATCGAGCGTGCCGTCCAGCTGCTGGTCGAAATCCAGAAGATTG
>NZ_JAKUSO010000073.1:2500-15108 GCF_022449305.1 Oceanibaculum sp.
CGGTGCCAGCCGCCAGGCCGGTTTCTCCGAGCGCGATCTCGACCCCACCACCTATGCCCATCTCGCCGCGACCCGCCTGCCCGAGGGCGTGGTGCAGGCGATGCAGCGCGAGCCGACCGAACAGGTGGTGACGGTGAAGCGCGGCGACACGCTGATGAAGCTGCTGGTCGATGCCGGCATCGAGCGCGGCGAGGCGCATCAGGCCATCGAGGGGCTGAGCAGCGTCTATGACCCGCGCCAGCTGCGCCCCGGCCAGGACATCACCCTGACCTTCCTGCCGCCGGCCAGCCTGAAGCTGCCGCTGGAGATCGAAGTCGAGCGCAAGAGCGCGCTGCTGGGCCTCGCCCTGCAGCCCAGCGTCGAGCGCGAGGTGCAGGTGCGCCGCGACGGCAATGGCGGCTTCGCTGCCGAGCAGATCGAATTTCCGCTGCAGACCGTGACGGTGCTGCGCGGCGGGCGCATCAATTCCAGCCTGTACGAGACCGCCATCGAGGCCGGCATTCCGATCGCCGCGCTGTGGGAGATGGTGCGGGCCTTCAGCTTCGATGTCGATTTCCAGCGCGACATCCAGCCCGGCGACCGTTTCGACATCATGTTCGAGGAGCTGCGCAACGAGGCGGGCGACGTGGTGAACACCGGTGCCGTGCACTATGCCAGCATGACCCTGTCCGGCAAGACCATGCCGATCTTCCGCTTTGAGCCGCGGCCGGGCGAGTTCGACTTCTTCGATCCGCGCGGCGAATCGGTGCGCAAGGCGCTGCTGCGCACGCCGATCGACGGTGCCCGCCTGTCCTCGGGCTATGGCATGCGCAAGCACCCGATCCTGGGCTATGGCAAGATGCATCGCGGCATCGACTTCGCCGCCCCCACCGGCACGCCGATCATGGCGGCGGGCAGCGGTACGGTGGCCAAGGCGGAATGGTTCGGCGCCTATGGCCGCTATGTCCAGATCCGCCACAACAGCGAATTCGCCACCGCCTATGCGCATATGAGCCGCATCGCGCCGGGCATCCGGGCCGGTGCGCGGGTCCAGCAGGGCCAGGTCATCGGCTATGTCGGCACCACCGGGCGCTCGACCGGCCCGCACCTGCATTACGAGGTGCTGAAGGGCGGCGGGCAGGTGAACCCGATGAGCGTGAAGTTCCCGACCGGCGAGAAGCTGGAAGGCAAGGATTTCGCCCGCTTCCAGAAGGAGCGGCAGGGCATGGAACGGCAGATCGCCGAGCTGCGGCGCGAGATGCAGGTGGCGTCGCGCCCGGGCTCTTCATCGCGCTCGGCCAAGGCAGCCTGCCGCGAGGAACAGCCTGATATCTGCTGATCTCGGGATAAACAATCAGAACCGACAGGCCAGGGAGGCCGGCATGTATCTACTCTATGGCGGCCCCGGTAACGCGAATCTTGCCCCGCACGCCGCCTTGCAGGAAGCCGGGCTGGCTGAAGGCACCGACTACCGCTTCGTGAAGCTGGACCTGAAGGCGGGCGAGCACCGCAAGCCCGACTATCTGGCGCTGAACCCGCATGGCGTGGTGCCGGCGCTTGTGATCGAGAAGGACGGATCACGCCAGATCGTCTGCGAGGCGGCGGCGATCCTGATGCACATCGCCGACCTGTACCCGGCCTCGGGCCTTGCCCCCATGCCGGGCAGCGCGGACCGCGCGGCCTATTATCAGTGGATCACCTACCTCACCAACACGGTGCAGGCGCGCTTCATGAATTTCTATCACTCTGACTATTTCATAGATGGCAGCGCCGGGCAGGCGGCGGTGAAGGCGAAGGCGGACACCGCGCTGAAGGAGCATTTCGCCCATATCGACGCAACTCTCGCCAAGCACGGTCCCTATCTGCTGGGCGAGGCGTTCAGCGCCGCCGATCTGTTCCTGTTCATGCTGACACGCTGGGGCCGCAACCTCTCCCGCCCGGCGCGCGACTTCCCGCAGGTGGGCAAGCATTTCGAGCGCGTGCTGGCCCGTCCGGCCGTGCGCCGCACGCTGGCCATCGAAGGCATTAGCTAGGGCTTCAGCGCCAGCCGTTCCAGTAGGGCGGTGGCGCGGTCGCGCTCCTCCATATTGCCGACAATCCGGCGGATCAGCGCCTCGGCCTCGCACTGGAAAACCTCGCGGGCGATGCGGGCGATCATCGCGCGCCCGTCCATTGCCTCGAAGCGCCGCCCCTCGGCCCGCACGCTGCTGAAGGCGATCGGCACGCCATCCGGCGCCAGCGCCCCGGTAAGCGCCAGATAGGCCGGCGCGTCGGGCAGATCGCCGGACAGGTCGCAGGCGACGCAGCCGGGCAGCGGCAGCAGCCGGTAGCGCGGCGTGGCCGCCGCCAGCCCTTCCGAGCGGTCCATGATCTCCCGCTGCGCCTCGGTCAGCCAGGTGACATGCACGCGCACCCGCGTGCCGGGCGAGGGGTGCAGCGTGGCCGGCAGCGCGCCATAGAGCGCGAACTGCGCCGAGAACACCACATCATAGCCGGTGAGCCAGACCGGCGTGACCGGCAGCTCGCCCTCCGGCCCCTGCCCTTCGCGGCCGAACTTGCGCAGCAGCTGCGCCGGCGCGCGGTTGGAGCCATGCGCCAGCACCGGCAGCCGGCCGGCAAGATCATAGCCGCCGGGCAGCGGCAGGGCTTCGCCGGCGCGGAACAGATAGGCGCCATCCGGCGCCGCATAGGGATAGTCGAAGGCGCGGGCGAGAAGCTCCGCCTCGTCAGCCGTCGCAAGACTCATGATTACCGCCCTACAGCCGTTCGATCCGGTAGCGCGCGTTGCAATCGTCCACCGTGGACCAGGCCTTCTCCTGCCAGGCCTTCTTGGCCTGCTCATAGGCGTCGAACGGGCCGTACCGTTCCTCCGCGCCGCCATTGGCCATCGCGGTGAAGCTGGTGTCGGTATAGATGCCGCCGACCACCCAGTAGGCGCGGCCATCCTCCTCGATGATGCGGAAGCGCATATGGGCGTCATCCACATTGGCCCAGGTGCGGTTGGCCCATTCCTTCTTCGCCAGGTCGTAATTGTCGAACGGGCCGAAGCGCTGCTCCTCGCCGCGCGCCAGCTCGTTGAAGGAGGTGTCCTTGTACTCGCCGCCGACCACCCAGTATTTCGCCATGGGAGAGTCTCCTGATTTTCGCCGGTCTCAGTTCGCCGAGGGAATGGCGCGGTTGTAGCGAAAATGCCGCGCTGCGGCAAGGGAGGGCAGGGAAAAGGCCCGATGCACAAAGCACCGGGCCTCTTTCCCCAAGGCCGGCTTGATAGCCGCCCTTCTGCCTTTATGCGGCGCGGACGCCCTTCAGGAACTCCTCCACCGCCTTGCGCAGCTCCTCCGACTGGGAGGCGAGATTGTTCGCGGAGGCGGTAACCTGACCGGCCGCAGCACCCGTTTCGCCAGCCGCCTGGGTGACGCTGATGATGTTTGTCGTCACCTCCTGCGTCCCCTTCGCGGCTTCCTGCACATTGCGGGAAATTTCCGCCGTCGCGGCACCCTGTTCCTCGACAGCCGAAGCGATCGTCGTTGCGATCTCGTTGATCTGTGCGATGGTTGCGCCGATCCCCTTGATTGCACTGACCGCGTCAGTCGTCTCCGCCTGGATGCTCCCGACCTGCTGCGAGATGTCCTCGGTCGCCTTGGCGGTCTGGCTGGCGAGGTTCTTCACCTCGGAGGCCACCACCGCGAAGCCCTTGCCCGCCTCGCCGGCACGCGCCGCCTCAATAGTGGCATTGAGCGCCAGTAGGTTGGTCTGTTCGGCAATCTCCTGGATCAGGCTGACCACTTCTCCGATCTTCTGCGCCGACCGTGCAAGCCCTTCGACCTGCTGGTTGGTGCGTTCCGCATCCTTGCGGGCTTCGCCGGCAATAGTCGTGGACTGCGTAACCTGCCGATTGATTTCTTCAATCGAGCTGGAGAGTTCCTCGGCAGCCGACGCCACCGTCTGCACATTGGACGAGGCTTGCTCGGCGGCGGCAGCGACGACCGTTGACTGACGGTTCGTCTCCTCAGCGGTCGCCGACATGGAGGTCGCCGTCGTGAGCATCTGCGAGGTCGCGGCACCGACCTGGGAGAGGACCTGCGCCACGGCGGTATCGAAATTCTTCGTCAGTGTCTCGATCCTGCGCGCCCGTTCCTCACGTGCGGCACGCTCCTTTTCCTGCTCGGCGGCCAGCATTTCCGCCTTGATCATGTTGTCCTTGAAGACCTGGACGGCCTCGGCCATTTCACCGACTTCGTCCTTGCGGCCCTGCGCCGGAATCTCGACCGTCTTGTCACCGCCGGCCAGCCGGCCCATCGCGGCCGTCATGGAGATGATCGGCGTGGAAATGCTGCGGCCGATGAGAAGCGCCGAGAGCACACCAGTAATCAGGGCCAGGACTGAGGCAGCGATGGCGACCATGACCGAACGCTCGATATCGGCGGAGGCACGCGGGCCGATCTCGTCCTGACGCGAGACACTGCTGATCTTCATCTTCTCGAGATCGCCGGCAACCGCCGGGCCGATCTTGTCTAGCTGGGTGGAGAGAATATTCTGAATCGCTGTGACATCCTTTGCGACAACGGCGAAATTGTCCTTCCACTCCGTCAGATTCTTGTTCAGGTCAGCCAGCCGCGCCTTGTCCTCCTGTTCGGTCAGACTGGCGGTGAGGCTGTTCAGGGTCTCCTGGAAAGACACGATCTCGGAGTTGACGCGGTCGGAGTCAGCCGCCAGGGCGCTGCCAATGAACCGGTTCACATAGATGCGCGCCAGCAGAAGATGACGCTGCCCCGCCGCAGCGGTGACGATGGCGCCGTCCTTGTCTTGCGTCTGCAGGCTCTGGATCAGGTCGGTCAACGTCCTTTCCAAGGCAACGCCCCGCTTGTAGGTCTCTTCATTGTAGCGCGACATTTCCGCACTCCGCGGACGGATCTGCTGAAAGGCGGAAGCGTATTTCTCGATCTCGTCGTCAATTCTGGCGATTTCCGCCTTGCGTTCCGGCGCGACGAACAGGCTGGCTGCGTTGTCCGCCATTTCCTTCGCACGACCGGCCCGCTGCAAGACCGCCTCCGCACGCTCCTCGGAAGGCGCGCGCAGAAATAGCTGGACGCCGAGGCGGGCAGACAGGAGTTCGCCTTGCATTGTCGCCATGGCGTTGGTCTGGCGGGCGAGGCGGCGATAGTCGGCAAAATTGCCCTGTGCACTGAGCAAACCGGCAACGGCGATGCCGCTGGCGACCAGCAGCAGCAGGAGGATGGCACCCGAACTCGCGGAGATTTTCCGGGACACTTTCATATTGTCCAGAACACGCATGGCCGTAACTTTCACAAAGAATGGGATGAGGGGCGGTATGGGGGTTCTCGCCTTGGCCGCCAGCGCAATTTAGAATTTGCGCATTAAGAGATGGTTAAAATTAATGACTTGGATCAATATAATTAACTATAATAATATCAAGTAATTATGGGCACCAATCTTCTTTCGTGGCTTTCAGGCGGCACCTGATAACGAGGCCCTTCAGCCTTCGCGGCTTAGCGGTCAGGGCAGGGCAGGCCGTGCTATCGCGTGCTGGCGCCAGTTAACCGGTTCACCATACCCTCGACCTCCTCTATGGCCCGGGCGAGCGCTTCCGGGTTGCCGCCGACCGTCCCGCCCCGTTCCATGCAGCCGCGCAGATAGGCGCCGATCTCGTCGCCCTGCAGGGTTCGCCCATCGGCCCAGAGCCGCGCCTCGACGGGTTCGAGCAGGATATCCATGCCGCAGCCGCGCGCGCTCTGCACCCGCCGCAGGAAACGCGGCGGGGTCTGCAGGTCGAAGCCATGATGCGCGCCCTCCAGCACCTCCAGCCGGACATCGCCGCCGCGCGCCCTGAGCCAGTCTACATAGCGGCCGCAATGGGCGCTGGGGGTATAATCGTCGGCACCGCCCAGCAGCATCAGGATGGGCGCCGTGCTGACCGGTTCCCCCATATAGGGGATGGAGCAGGAGGAATAGAGCGCGATATGGAGCGCGAACCGCGTATCGCCGCCGGCCATCACCGCCCGGCGGAACGGCTCCAGCGCGGTGTAGAGTGCCACCTGGCCGCCCTTCGAGAAACCGATGATGCCGATGCGGTCCGGGTCGATGCGCGGATGCGTCGCCAGCAGGCGCAGCGCCTGCAGCGCATCGGCAATGCTCGCCGCCAGCGGCAGCCGGCTCTGGTCCGTTCCGGTGGCGGTGATCCCGCGCGGGCCGAAACTGTCCAGCATGAAGGTGGCGACGCCGAGCTGCCTCAGCCGCTCCGCCCAGGCCGGTTCACGGTCCGGCATGATGCCGCCACTGCCGTGAGAGATCACCATTGCCGGGATTCGGCCCGCCGCGGTGCTGCCGGCATCGTCGGGGAGGAGCAGCGTTCCGCTTATCACTGCCTCGGGAGCGCCGCCCGCCAGCAACTGGCCCGGGCCGCTGGGCGTCAGTGACGGGAACCGGATAGCGCCGGTGCGTCCATCGGCCAGGTCCGATACGGCCTCGCCCCGGACTGGTCCGGCCGATGCCAGCACGAAGATTGCGAGCAGGGCGATGCACACCGCCTTCCAGCCTTCAAGGCGCATCCGTCGGTTCCTCCATTTGATCAGGGCACAGGGAAAAGCGACCCGCTGCTTTAACGGCGCCGAAGGGCCGATCCGTCGCGGCAAGAGACGCACCATCGGCATCCCCAACCTTGACGGCACCCCCTGCCTGCCCCATCCATTATCCCGCACATTCAGCGGAGTGACCCATGCCCTATGCCAGCCTGCGCGACTTCATGGCCCGTCTGGAGCGGGAGGGCCGGCTGGTGCGCGTCTCCGCCCCGGTCTCCACCCATCTGGAGATGACGGAGATCCAGACCCGGCTGCTGGCCGAGAAGGGGCCGGCGGTGCTGTTCGAGAACCCGGTCGGGCCGGACGGGCAGCGCTACAAGATGCCGGTGCTGGTCAATCTGTTCGGCACGGTGGAGCGGGTCGCCTGGGGCATGGAGCGCGAGCCGCACCAGCTGCGCGAGGTCGGCGAGACGCTGGCCTTCCTGCGCCAGCCGGAGCCGCCGGGCGGCTTCCGCGAGGCGATGGAGATGCTGCCGCTCCTGAAGACCGTCATGGCGATGAAGCCGAAGAGTGTCGGCTACGCCCCCTGCCAGGAAGTGGTGCTGGAAGGCGACCAGATCGACCTGTCGCAGCTGCCCATCCAGGGCTGCTGGCCGGGCGAGCCGGCCCCTCTCATCACCTGGCCGCTGGTCGTCACCAGGGGGCCGTCGAAAAAGCGCGAGGATGATTTCAACCTCGGCATCTACCGCATGCAGGTTACCGGCCGGAACACCACGCTGATGCGCTGGCTGAAGCATCGCGGCGGGGCGCAGCACCACCAGCGCTGGAAGCAGGAAAAACGCGAGCCGCTGCCCGCCGCCGTGGTGCTGGGCGCCGATCCCGGCACCATCCTGGCCGCCGTGACGCCGGTGCCGGACACGCTGTCGGAATACCAGTTCGCCGGTCTGCTGCGCGGCAAGAAGGTGGAGCTGGTCGACTGCCGCACCGTGCCGCTGAAGGTACCGGCCGAAGCGGAGATCGTCATCGAGGGCCATGTCTCGCTCGACCAGTATGGCGACGAAGGCCCCTATGGCGACCATACCGGCTATTACAATTCGGTGGAGCAATTCCCGGTCTTCACCGTGTCCTGCATCACCATGCGGCGCGACCCGATCTATCTCTCCACCTTCACCGGGCGGCCGCCGGACGAGCCCTCGGTGCTGGGCGAGGCGCTGAACGAGGTGTTCATCCCGCTGTTCCGCCAGCAATTCCCCGAGATCGTGGATTTCTGGCTGCCGCCGGAGGGCTGTTCCTACCGCATCGCCGTGGTGTCGATGAAGAAGGCCTATCCCGGCCATGCCAAACGGGTGATGCTGGGCGTGTGGTCCTATCTCCGGCAGTTCATGTACACGAAATGGGTCATCGTGGTGGATGACGATATCGATGCGCGCGACTGGAAGGATGTAATGTGGGCGGTCTCCACCCGCATGGACCCGGCGCGCGACATCACGGTGATCGAGAGCACCCCCATCGACTATCTGGATTTCGCCAGCCCGGAAAGCGGGCTCGGCAGCAAGATCGGCCTGGATGCCACCAACAAATGGCCGCCCGAGACCAAACGCGAATGGGGCGAGAAGCTGTATATGGAACAGCAGGTGGTCGAGAAGGTCACCGCCCGCTGGGCCGAACTCGGCCTGCCCGGCAGCGGCAAGCCGATCTGGAAGTGAGGCCTTGACCAACTTGACCAACTGAAACCGAGGGCCGATATTAGGTCTATGGGCAAGACGCTGAACATCTACGAGGCTAAGAGCCAGCTCTCTTCGCTGGTGGAGCGCGCGGCGGCGGGCGAGGAAATCGTCATCGCCAAGGCCGGGCATCCGCGCGCGCGTCTGATGCCGCTCGACAAGCCGGGCACCGCGCGGCCGCGCCGTCCGGCCGGGACGCTGCGCATCCGTCATATAGCCGAGGATTTCGACGCACCGTTGCCCGCCGATATGCAGGCCGCCTTTGAGGGGAAAGACGAGGAGCCCCTGTGAGGCTGCTGCTCGACACCCATGCCTATCTCTGGTGGGACCTGGGCGGCGAGCAGTTGCACCCCGCTGCCTTCGCGGCGATTGCCGACCCTGAGAATGACGTGCTGGTCAGCGCCGCCAGCGTCTGGGAGATCGCCGTGAAGCGTGGCCTCGGCAAGCTGGCCTTCGAGGGCAGCATCGCCGAGAATCTGCAGCAAAACGGCTTCGAGGTGCTGCCCATCCATGCCGATCATGCCGAGCGAGCGGGTACGCTGCCTACGCATCACCGCGACCCGTTCGACCGCATGCTTGTGGCGCAGACGGAACTCGACAAGCTGGTGCTGGTCACGCGCGATTCCCGGATGCAGCCTTACGGCATCCCTATCCTGAGCGCCTGAGGCCCCCATGACTGACATCCTGTTCCGTGACGCCACCCGCGCCGATGTGCCGGAAATCGTGCGCATGCTGGCCGACGACGCACTCGGCGGACAGCGCGAGCGCTATGAAGATCCGCTGCCGCAGGCCTATTACGACGCCTTTGCGGCACTGACCGCGCAGGCCGGCAACCGCATCGTGCTGGCGGAGCTGGCGGGGCGGGTGGTCGGCTGCGCGCAGCTGCTGTTTCTGCCCGGCCTGTCGCTGATGGGCATGAAGCGCGCGCAGATCGAGGGGGTCCGGGTCGATTCCTCGACACGCGGCCACGGCATCGGCGACAAGCTGGTGCGCCACTGCATCGAGCTGGCGAAGCAGGAAGGCTGCGGCGTCATGCAGCTGACCACCGACAAGAGCCGGGCCGACGCCCACCGCTTCTACGAGCGGCTGGGTTTCGTCGGGAGCCATCTCGGCATGAAGCTGAAGCTCTGACGCTACGGCACAGGTTGCGGCATCGCGCCTGCCGGCCTATCTGTTGAGGGCGGTATTCACCTCCCGAAGCTTCTCCCAGGACGCCATGCCCGACAGCCAGACCGATTCGCTCTCCCTGCTCGCCGACCTGATCGCCCAGGCGAAGAAGGCCGGGGCCGATGCCGCCGACGCCGTGCTGGCGGAAGGCGAGTCGCTGTCGCATGGCCAGCGCCTCGGCAAGCTGGAGAAGATCGAGCGCGCCGAGGGTAAGGATCTCGGCCTGCGCGTCTTCATCGGCCAGCGCTCCGCCACCGTTTCCTCGACCGACTTCAAGAAGGATGCGCTGCGCGAGGCGGTCGAGCGGGCCATCGCCATGGCCAAGCTGGCGCCGGAAGACAAATATGCCGGCATCGCCCAAGCGGGCCAGCTGGCCAAGGGCTGGCCGGAGATCGACATGCTCGACCCCGCCGAGCCGACGCCCGAACAGCTGGCCGAGCGCGCCGGCGCCATCGAGGAAGCGGCGCTGGCCGTCTCCGGCGTTTCCAATTCGGAAGGGGCGGAGGCCAGCTGGGGCCGCTCGACCGTCACGCTGGTCACCTCCGCCGGCTTCGCCGGGCGCTATGCGCGCTCCAGCCAGGGCGTCAGCGTCTCGGTGATCGCCGCGCGCGACGGCGAGATGGAGACCGATTACGACTATACCTCAGCCGTCTATGCCGGCGATCTGGAAGACCCCGCGCTGGTCGGCCGCCGCGCCGGCGAGCGCACGGTGCGCAAGCTGGGCCCGCGCAAGGCCAAGACCGCGCAGGTGCCGGTGGTGTTCGAGCCGCGCATGGCGCGCAGCCTGGTCGGCCATCTGCTGGGCGCGATCTCCGGCGCCTCGGTGGCGCGCGGCACCAGCTTCCTGAAGGACCGCATGGGCCAGCGCATCTTCGCGCCCGGCATCATGATCGTCGATGATCCGCACCGGCCGCGCGGCATGCGCTCCAAGCCGTTCGACGGCGAAGGGCTGGCCAATGGCAAGCGCAACCTGATCGAGGATGGCGTGCTGACCACCTGGCTGCTCGACCTCGCCAGCGCCCGTCAGCTTGGCCTCCAGCCAACCGGCCACGCGGCGCGCGGCACCGGCGGTCCGCCCT
Organism: Oceanibaculum sp.; assembly: GCF_022449305.1. Classification (NCBI taxonomy): domain Bacteria; kingdom Pseudomonadati; phylum Pseudomonadota; class Alphaproteobacteria; order Rhodospirillales; family Oceanibaculaceae; genus Oceanibaculum; species Oceanibaculum sp. The sequence goes on from NZ_JAKUSO010000073.1 coordinate 12,989, forward strand.
CGCCCAGCAGCAGCAACACGCATCTGGCCGCCGGGACGCTGTCGCCGGAAGAGCTGATCGCCGATATCGAGCAGGGCTTCTATGTGACCGAAATGATGGGCAGCGGCGCCAACATGGTCACCGGCGACTACAGCCGCGGCGCCGCCGGCTACTGGATCGAGAAGGGCCAGATCGCCTATCCGGTCAGCGAGGTCACCATCGCCGGCAATCTGAAGGACATGTTCGCGAAACTGACCCCGGCCAGCGACCTGGAATTCAAGGGCTCGACCGACGCGCCGACCGTGCGCATCGACGGCATGACCGTGGCGGGCAGCTGAGAAGGACTCTCCCCTTCCGTGGCGCGGGATTTTCTATTTACTCCCCCACGCCATTTTCTCTACCCGTCACCCCCGGCCTTGTGCCGGGGGTCCAGGCTTCCGCTTACTGGATGTCTGTAGAGCAGGCTGAACCCTGGATTCCCGGGACAAGCCCGGGAATGATGGCTGTTAAAACGGCACCACTGAGCAACCCAGGGCAAAGGGTTGCCATTAAGGGATCACGTCGACAAAAACCGCCGTTCCTCGCCCGCCAGCACCAGACAGGTGAGGCGGCCGGTCATGAAGGCGCCGGTATCGATGCCGATGCGGTTCGGCCGTTCTTCCGGCGCCCAGGCGACCGTGTGGCCATGCACCACTACGGAACCGTGATCTTCCTCCGACGACAGGAACAGGTCGCGCACCCACAGCAGCGTCTCCGAAGTCTGTTCTGCCAGCGGCACCCCGGGGCGGATACCGGCATGCACGAACAGATAGCCGCCCTCTCGATGGTGCAGGCGGAGATTTTCATAGAAGCGCCGGTGCGCCGCCGGCAGAGCCTCGGCGAACAGGCGGCTCATCCGCTGCCAGCCATCCGCCAGCCCCAGATAGCGTGACGGCTCGATGCCGTAAGAGCGCAGGGTGGCATCGCCGCCATTGCCGAGCCACAGCCGCGCCACGGCCTCCGGCTCTTCCAGGAAACGCAGCAGCAGCTCTTCGTGATTGCCCTTCAGCGTCACCAGCTCCGCGTCCGGCAGCGGGTCTTCCAGCAGCATGTCCACGACATGGCGCGTCCAGTCGCCCCTATCCACATGGTCGCCCAGCGTAACCAGTACCTGCCGGCCCTCCGGCGCGCGCGCCGCGTCGGCACGGATCATCTCCAGCAGATCGGCCAGCAGGTCGGCCCGTCCGTGAATATCGCCGATGGCATAGACCCGCGTGTCCTCCGGAACCTTGGCCGCAACCCTGGCCGGCGCCGGAAGAGGGCTGCGGGCGGTCATGGCTCAGCCGGCGCCGGCGGGGAGCCGGCGGGGCGGCTCGGCACGGTCAAGCCGCACATGGCCGGAGGCGAAGGGCACGCTGCCCGCCTCCCCGATTCGCTTCGGATCGGCCCGGTTCAGCACCATGCCGGAAAGCACCGCCCCAGCACCGTTCAAACTGGCCAGCGCGGCCAGCACCGGGCCGCGCTTCTGGCCGGAAGCCACCACATGCACGATCTGGTCGGCATGGCGCGCCAGCAGCAGTGCGTCAGGGGCCGGCAGCACTGCGGAACTGTCGATCACCACCAGGTCGAAGCCGCTGGCCGCCGCCGCCATCAGATCGCGGGCCACCGGTCGCGCCAGCAGCGCGGAGGGGTCCTCCAGCCGGGTACCGGCGGGAATGACATAGAGACCATGGGCCAGGTGGAACTCCGTCACCTCGCCCAGCTCCGCAGCGCCGGCCAGATAGTCGGACAGGCCGCGCTCGTTCGGTACGCCCAGCACCTCATGCAGGCCGGGGGCGCGCAGATCGGCATCGATCAGCAGCACCCGCGCGCCGCCCTTTGCGGCCAGCACCGCCAGGCCCAGCGCGGTTGCGCTGCGGCCTTCACCCGGTAGGGAGGACGTCACCAGCACGCTGCGCCCGGTGGTGATGTTCCGGGCCTCACCCGCCAGCGCCAGCGTGGTCCGCAGGCGGCGCAACGATTCGGCATAAGGGCTGTCCGCCTGTTCCAGCGCCAGCTCATGCGGCGCCCGGTCGGCAAGCTGCCGCTTGCGCAACGTCGGCAGCGCTGCCAGCACCGGCAGGCCGGTCTCCGCTTCGAGGTCCGCCGCATCGGTAAAGCGC
>NZ_JAKUSO010000074.1:0-15009 GCF_022449305.1 Oceanibaculum sp.
GGCCGGTCGCGAGCACAGACCCCAAAATCGGGCGCAGCGGCGGGTGTATGCCTCCGGTCGGGCTACGCCCTCCCTGCGACACACACCCGCCGAAACGTCTCATCCTGATTGTCGCTGAGTCTCATCCTGTTTGTCGCTGCGCACCAGGCTCCGGTATGGGGCAGGGCATGGGGCCGGGTATTGGCGCTGGCCCCGGGATGATGCAGGGGCAAGGCATGCCGGGTGGCTGGCCCGGCGGCTGGATGCAACAGCCCCCAGGCGGGCCGGATAGCGATCGTTTTCCGGGGGCGATGCCGATGATGCGGGGATGGGGCAATGGGTACGCCATGCCCGGTCCGATGATGCAGGGCTATGGGGCGACGGGGCCTGGGATGATGCATCCCGGTATGACGGGCCAGGGCATGACGGGCCAGGGCATGATCTATGGCATGCCCGGCCGCTACGACCAGGAGATCAAGCCTGATCAGGTCAGGGAGATGCTGCAGCGCCGCCTCGACTGGCATGGCAATCCGCGGCTGAAGCTCGGCGAGATCAAGCCCACCGAGCATGGCGAAATCCTGGCCGATATCGTCACCCAGGAGGGCTCGCTGGTCCAACGTCTGGCAATCGACCGCCGGACCGGCGCCCTGCGCCAGGTCGATTGAAGGGAGGATATAATGTGGCAGAACTGGCATCAGCCCGGTGCGATGATGGGCTATGACGGTGGCGGATGGTTCTGGGGAATGGCCTTCCACGGCTTCTCGGCCATCCTGTTCATCGCCGTGCTGGCGGTGGTCCTCTCCCCGCTGTTTCGATGGCTGGGGGCAGGGCACCAGACGCACGCAACGACGCAGTCCGGCGGTAGTGCGCTAGACATCCTCAAGGCACGCTATGCGCGCGGGGAGATCGACCGCGACGATTATCTGCAGCGAAAAGCCGATCTGTCCTGACCGCTCCGTGACGACAAGCGACGGCCCGTGGCCCAGGCGGTTTCACTTGGGTCACGGGCCTGTCTGTTTCCCACAAATCACTGTGGCCAGACTGGGTGATGATCGTCGATCACCAGTTCGTGGCTGTGCTGCAGCGGTGCGTGCCGGTGCGGGTGGCTGTACGGCTCCGGCCCTTCCCAGTCTTCATGCTCATGCTGGTGGTGCGCGTCATGGGTATGCGGATGGGTGTGCGCCTGTTCGGGATGATCGTGCGGCAGCACGCCGGGATCGCCCGCCGGCCAGACCAGCGCGGCGATCATTGTTCCCACCGCCGCGATCGCTGCCAGAACATAGAAGGTAGCCTCCAGCCCGAGCATCGCACCAAGCCAGCCGGCCAGCGGATAGGTCAGCAGCCAGCAGGCATGCGACAGGGCGAACTGCGCGGCGAACAGGGCCGGCCGTGCCGCGCCAGGTCGTCGATCATCCATTGGCCACAGACCGGGTGCTGCGCTGCATGGTGCAGAATGTGCAGCCGCACCAGACCGGACAGCAGGTCATGATGGTCCATGCGCTCAGGTTCTTTGCGGCAGGAGGATTACTGCTGCACCGAAGACGCAGATAGCCGCCCCGGCGACATCCCATCGGTCAGGCGGGGAGGGGGGCTCGACCAGCCACATCCACAGCATGGAGCTCGCGATATAGACCCCGCCGTAGGCGGCATAGGCGCCCCCCGCTAGCGTGCTGTCGGCCCGCGTCAGGATCCAGGCGAACAGCGCGAGGCTGGCAAGGCCCGGGATCAGCCAGAGTGCTGACTTGTCCAGCCGCGCCCAAGCCTAGAATGCGAAGCACCCTGCGATCTCCGCGAACGCCGCGATCAGATACCAGACGAAAGTCATGCGCGGTTCTCCGTGCGGCGACGCGACAATTCGCGATAGAGGGCTTCGCGCCAGACGCCGAGTTCGGCGACCACCTCTTGCCAGCGGCCCTTTTCCGGCAGGCTGGGGCCTTCGGTGAGCCAGGCATCGAGACGATCCTCGACTCGCGGCTGTAATCGGATCTCGGCTCTGAGGCGCGCCGCCTGAGCCGCGCTAGGTTTCTAGTCCAGAGTTCAGCAAGGTCGGGGTCCGATCTCAGTCGCGCCAGAGGAACACCGTGCGCGGTAGGAGCGCCGCTAGGCGGGGCTCCGGCACCACCGCATCGCAATGGTAGGAGTCCGACCAGGCGGACGCCTCCGCGAGGATATGCCCGGGCCCGGCGCGCTGCAGGATCATCTTCAGCCCATGGCCCGTGTGACGGACCAGCTCGGCCTGCCGGGCCCGGAGCAGGATCATCGACACCACCGGGTCGCCGGCGCGGAACAGCAGGTCTCCAGCGGCGAATTCGCGCGCGACCGCGTCAGCGAAGAGAGGCTCGAACAGGTCGAACATGATCGCAATCATATGCAACGCTGCCGCCAGATGCGAGAGAGGAAAGAAAACCAAAAGAAAACCATAGGAGTTTCCCGATGATCCGTCTCGCGCTCCTTGTATCGTTCTGGCCATTCCCGTCAGTGCGGTTGCCCAGCATCAGGGCCATTCCCTCTATGCTGGGATGGAAGGCCGCGAGATCAAGAGCCTATCTGCCGAGGACATCAAGGATTTGCGCGCAGGCCGCGGCTGGAGCCTTGCCCTAGCGGCCGAGTTGAACGGCGTGCCGGGCCCGGCGCATCTTCTGGAACTGAAGGACGGGATCGGTCTTTCGCCAGACCAGGTCTTGACGATCGAGGCGATCTTCGCCGCCATGCAGGCCGAAGCACAGGCAGCGGGCGAGCGCCTCATCGCGGCCGAGGCGGCCATTGAGGCGGCCTTCCGCGCGGACGATCCGACGCCCGATGCGCTGCGAGCCCTGACCGACGCTACCGCCGAAGCCTGGGCCGACTTGCGCTTCATTTACGTGTCGCGCCATCTCGAGACGCCGCTGCTGCTGACGGTTGAGCAAATCGCCCGCTACAACGAATTACGTGGCTAAGACGGCGCCGACTCCTGCGATGCAGTGCCTGAGGGCCACGACACTGAAATGTGGCGGCGCCACAATGACTGCAGGAACTGAACGTACTCTGGCATATCCGAGACGCCAGAAGAACCATAACCGGGGTATGCAAGCGCGAGATTACCGGACGTCTATCAATTGGAGAACGCTGGATCCCGGTCCTGCCCCCTTTCCGAGAAGCCGCAAGCTTGAGAAGAATGAAGTCAGGTTGGGGCCGCCTCTTGATCTCCGCCGATTACGTGAAGACAGTCCGGAAGCTGCGCATTACGGACGGGTGATGCGCAGCGACATTCTTGCCGGGTATATGCGTCAATCATATAAAATTGACCAACTCTGCACCATGCCTACTGCGCGAGATTGTCCGATATCTTAATAACGCTTACAGCGTAAAAAATGATCACCAGCAGAATTAAGGCAAAAAATATCGCCCAATTGCGTTGGGACAGCCCTTTCGATTTTCTACTCATACTTTATGCTCCGTTTGCTGGACCGACAATTATTCGTGAGGCGGTCAAGTGTTTGACTTCTCTGGGGTTGTTGGCTGAGGCTATTGGTTGCGCTCGTACCAGCGCGGCAAGCGGGTCGATTGGACGCCCGTCGAGCCGCACCTCATAGTGAAGATTTGGCCCAGTCGCCGTGCCGCTGGCTCCGACAGTCCCGATGACCTGGTCGGCTTGAACCCATGCCTGTTTCGAGAGGCCTTTGGCAAAGCTCGATAAATGGGCATAACGGGTCGTAACGCCATTTCCGTGATCTATGTCGATGACACGGCCATAGCCCCGCAACCGACCAAGGAATGATATCCGGCCAGCAGCCGTGCTGGAAATCGGTGTGCCTGCCGGCGCCTCATAGTCCACCCCGGTATGCAGGCGTACGCTTCCGTAAACTGGATGCTTTCTTCGTCCGAAGACCGAGGACAGTCTCGCTCCTTCGACCGGCGCCCGGATTCTCTGCACGAGATCGCCGTCACGATAAAGTGCTGCGGTGCTATCCTCGTCCAGTATGAGGAGTTCCAGCACACTCTGTTTTGTTGCTAATCTCGCATAGGACAGTTTCGGCTCGCCGACAGCGATTCCCTTCTCATCGATGCTCTCGCTCCAGATGATGGCGATTTCGTTACCGCTTCGCAGATCGCGGCGGAAGTCATAGAGATTTGAAAAAAAGGCAGCCAATTCCACTGCAAAGCGTTCCGGCGCATCTATCCTGTTCAGCGTTTCAGAGAGGCTATTCTCAATTTTCGCTTTAGCTACGTGTTCGATGCTGCTCAGTTCGGGCTCGACCAGGATGGTTTGTGCACCCTTAGAGAAGACAACGTCTAGGCGCACGCCGAGGCGCGTCGTCAACGAAATTCTCTTCACTGCACTCTTGTCATTCCAAGGAGATCGCACAGTCAATATATCGCCAGGGCGCAGTTCAGTCGGGTCGAACTCGGCGACAATGGCTAGAACTGCTTCTCGTTGAACGGCCCTATCAACACCACTGCGACCCAACATTGTTCCCAGCGTATCACCCGGCTTGGCAATGATTGATCGTTCCTCCGCTTCGGCGGCGGGTGATTTGGTATGGGGTTGGGACCAAGACAAGGATGGAAAGCCCATCCCCCACATGGCTAGCAATCCAACAAAAGTCATCGCCTGGAAGATGGGGCGGCCAATCTGCCCCGATACCGGGATAGAATTCACAGCTCAAAGAACCTTCTTGATCTTTGGGACGGCGATTTCACGTGCTTCGTGATAATCGATAGTCGACTGGAAATTGCCCGCCGCATCGAACAGGAGGACCGTGGCGGTATGATTCATTGTATAACCTCCCTCGGTCTTAACCTTGTCGTAGAAGACCCCAAAGAAATCGGCCGTCTTCTTGATGTCGTCGGGTGTGCCCGTATAGCCGACAATGGACGGGTGGAACATGTCTAGGTATTCAGACATGGTCTCCACGGTATCACGTTCAGGGTCTACAGTGACGAAGGCGACATTCATATCCTGTGCGTCCTCACCCAAGACTTCGAGCCAGCCAGTAATGTCAGAAAGTGTGGTAGGGCAAACATCTGGACAGTAGGTGAAGCCGAAGAACAGAAGGGTCGGACGCCCCACCCAGTTTGCCGGACTAATACGCCGGCCCTCATGGTCGGTTAGCGTCATTGCGGCCTGCGCGAGAGGTGGCGGACCGGCGGCCTTGGGAAGCCGGGGTGTAATGGCCCCAGGGCCATCGACCTGCCACCAGCCAGCGAACAGGGTCACGGCCAGCAGCGCGGCAAGACCGGCCAGGCCTAGCAGCAACCTGCGCTTGTTCACTTCTCCGGTGCCATTGCGCCGACGCTATGGATAGGTACGTCGAGCGTTAGCTTTCCAGCCCTTTCGAAAGTCAGTGTGAGCGGGAAGTCGGCGCCCTTCTCAAGCGGCTGCCGCAGCTTCATTAGCATGACATGCAGCCCACCTGGCGCCAGCGTCACGGTTTCGCCTGGTCCAATGGGCAGCGGACTGACGGATGACATGGAAACTACACCATCTTTCATCTCGACCTTGTGGACTTCGGCCATGCCGGAGAGAGGCGATTCCACACCGATCAGCTGATCCGCTGCGCTTCCTTCGTTACGTATCATCATATAAGCCGCTGCTGGTCGAGAGGTGCCGATAGAGGCGCGCGCCCATGGAGTCTCCACCGTAATATCGCCGGCTTGCGCGGTTTCCGCCGTGCCGGGCCTGGCGTAAAGGAGGCCAACAATTAGGGCGAGGGCAATAAACAGCCCTTTCGCTACAATCTTCATAATCTTTCCTTTAGGTCTTCAATGATTTCCGCCGCCGGTGTCCCATAGGCAAACAGGCGGACGAACCTGCCTTTCGGGTCCAATAGATACAGGGCCGAGCTGTGCGACATGGTGTAGCCATCGTGAGCCCCTCTCTCGGGCTGCATCTCGTAATAGGCAGAAAAGGCCCGGGCCGCTTTGGCGACGGCCCCCGGTTCTCCGGTAAGACCAACCAGCGCCGGATGGAACGCCGTGACATACTCGGCCATTGCCGACGGAGAATCACGTTCCGGATCGACGGAGATAAAGAGCGGTTGAACGTTGCGCGCGACATCGCCCAGCCCGTCGATCACCGTTGCCACCTCGGCCAGGGTGGTCGGGCAGATATCAGGACAATGGGTGAAACCGAAGAAAACGAGTTGCCATTTCCCCAGATAACGGTCTTCCGTTACCGTCTCGCCCGTGTGGCTGGTTAGAGAGTAGTCTGCACGAATGGTATCCAATGCAGGTTGGCTGGCCTCTTCTTGAAAAGCCCCCCTCCAGGCGTAGAGCCCAATAAAACCCATTCCGGCAAGCGCTACCATGATCCACAGAAAGATACGCAACCTAGCCAAGAGCCTGAACCTCCGAGGCCACTGCTTCTAACAATTGTTCCGAGCCGAAAGAAGGAAGTGGCTTGCCATTGATGAAGAAAGTGGGCGTTTGCCTAATTCCAAGCGCTGCGACGTCGGCCGCATCCTGATTAAGCCGCGCAACCAGCCCTGGCAGCATTCGCTCCCGCCGCGCACGGTCAACATCCAGACCGGCTCGTGCGGCGGCATCCCAGGCGATATTCAGGCGAGGTTGGTCATGCGCCGCCCAGGCTGGCTGCGCTTCAAGCACCGCTTCGAGCACCGCTTCAAACATATCCTGCAGGCGCGCGGCTTCTAGCATGCTCACCACTTCGTCAGAACCTTGGTGGAAGGTCGCATATCGCAATATGACGCGAACTTGCTGTGGGTAGGTGCCGAGTATGCGCTTAACGATAGGGTGGAACGCCCGGCACGCTTCGCAGGCTGGATCGAAAAATTCGACAACGGTGACTGGTGTATCCTTTCGACCCAGCACTGGCGAATAATCGCGGACAAGAGAGCTGCCGGGCGGCAAAGAAAGAGGCGTCGATTTCTGCTCCTGCTGCCGCCTCGCGAGCAGCGCGGCCGCGGCGAAGCCGCCCAGCGAAGCGGCGGCGACGCCAAGTACCAAAGTGCGGCGAGTGATCATTGGCTTTTCCTCTTTCCAGCAAGGAGCAACACAGAGATGGCGAGAAAAGCTCCCAACGACAACATGGGCAAGGGCAGTTCCATAAAGGTCATTCCCGCTCCAGTGCAGGAAACGCCCGCCTGGCAAGGCTCTATACTGGTCGGCGGCCAACCGACATAAAGCAGGCTGTGCCAGAGCGCCACGCCGCCGCCTGCGAGCGCAAGCGGCAAGGCATAACAACCAACACCAGCGTCATTCCGCAGGCAGGCGACACCCAAAATCAATGCTAAGGGAAACATAGCGATCCGCTGGTACCAGCAAAGCTGGCAAGGGGTCAGACCGAAAATCTCGCCGATGTAAACGGCGCCCAGTGTTGCCGCCAGCGCGATTAGCCATGCGCCGAACAGACACGACCAACCGATACTGCCTATTGGTCTGTCTTTGGGCGTCGTCATTGTCCCTCAGTCCTTTCGGAACGCAATGCCTGGGCAAACATCATCAATGCGCCCGCAACGATGAAGACGTCAGCACCGTTGAACGTCGGCCAATGCCAATCGCCCCAATGGAAATCAATGAAGTCAGTCACCGCGCCCTGGCGCCATCGGTCAATGACGTTGCCGAGGGAACCACCGACAATCAGCGCCAGCGCCGAGCGCTCACCTGCCGTGTGGGTTTTCAGCGCCCAAATGAGGATGCTTAGGGTGATGCCGAGCGTCAAAAGAACGAGAAGCAATGGGCGCCCCTCGAAGATGCCGCCGAACATGCCGAAGCTGACCCCTGTATTGAAGCCGACGACAATATTAAGGAAATTGGTGATCTCAATAACGCGCGCTTGTCCAGCGAGCTTGGTCAACACCAGCCATTTCGTTGCCTGGTCGACCAACAGCGCAAAGGCCGCGATGGTCGCGACGATGCTTACCCGCTTGAGCATTCTTCCCCTCCGGTTCTGGTTGCGGGCTGTCTTGAGGTAATCCGAGGAGGAGGTTAGTATCTCTAGTCACTAGAGTTACAAGAGGGTGTTTACATGTATTCCATCGGCCAGGTCGCCTTGGAGACTGGGGTGAAAGTTCCAACCATCCGCTATTACGAGCAGATCGGCTTGCTTCCCGAACCGCATAGAAGCGCTGGCCGACAGCGGCTTTACCCGCTCCGAACCGTTGAACGCCTGGCTTTTATACGACATGCCCGGCAATTAGGTTTCTCCTTGCCCGCGATCCGTGACCTGCTGAGCCTGTCGGATCAACCTGATCGTCCCTGCGAAGCAGCTGACGCTATCGCCGTCGAACAACTCGACCAAGTCGAACAGCGTCTAAGACAGCTTCAAGCACTGAAACAGGAACTATCCCGTATGATCGCCCAATGCCGAGGCGGCAGTATTTCCGAGTGTCGGATCATTGAGGTGTTAAGCGATCACTCACAGTGCGCGGCGGAAAGTCATGCAGCCCCAGGCGACCGATTTTGAAACGTTGAGCGGTAAGGTTCAGACGATCCAGAAGTTAGAGTAACGGCGCTGACCTTCTCCCCGTTATGTCCGCGTTTATAAGTTAGCTCCGTTCATGTTGTGATCCTCTCGGGACCGGGTTGCAAATTCGTGGGGTGTGAGCCCTTGGAGGCTCGTATGGGGTCGGTTGAGGTTATAGTCGACCCGCCTGTCTTCGATGATCGCGCGTGCGTGCCGATAGCTGACGAACAGATGCTCGTTGAGGCACTCGTCGCGCAGCCGGCCATTGGAGCTTTCGACGGAGCCGTTCTGCTTTGGCTTACTCGGTGCAATATAGTCCATGCGACGGTGCGATCCTGCTGCCATCGGAGCATGGCGTTGGCGGTCAGCTCATTGCCATTATCGCTAACGATCATGCAGGGATATTCCCGTGTCCGCGCGAATTCGTCCGAGAGCCAGCATGAGTCCTTAGTGTATTGTCTCCATCGGCTTACAGGGAGGAACATTAGCGCTTCAAAGCTTGTGGGGGGCAAAGCCTTCGGAGCCGCCTACCGGGACGTGGAACGCGGGCGGTTGTGGGTTCCGGCACAAGCCCTTGGAGTCACCCGACCGTCGCCAGTATCGGAAAAGCATCCAGCAGCCAGTAGGACAGCGCCGAAAGCTGCCCAGTAACCATGGCGACGCCCATTGCCACCATGAGCAGCCCGGCGATCTGATGCAGCCGGCGTCCAATGCGTCCGATCGCCCGCAGGCGCCAGATCAGACGGTCGGTGAAGGCGGCAGCGAGCACGAACGGCACACCAAGCCCGGCCGAGTAAATGGCAAGCAGCACAACCCCCTCACCAACCGTTGCCGTGGCCGCGCTCGCCGTGAGAATGGCGCCAAGGATTGGCCCGATACAGGGCGTCCAGCCGAAGCCAAAGGCGAGCCCTATGACATAGGCTGATAGCGGCTGGCCTGCGGTGATGGACAAATGAAAGCGGGCCTCGCGCTGCATCATGGCGATCCGTACCATACCGATCATGAACAGGCCGAACAGGATGATGATACCACCACCGACGAGGTTCAGTTCGTAGCGATAGCTCAGAAGCATCTGACCGAGCGCCGTCGCGCTTGCTCCCAGGATCATAAAGATGGTCGAGAAACCCAGCACAAAATACAGGCTCATGACGATGGCTTGGCGGCGGCCGTTGGCATCGCGGTCGTTTCCGCTGGCTGTTTGTCCCGCGACGTAAGAGACATAACCCGGCACCAGCGGGAGGACACAGGGGGAAACGAAAGAGATTGTGCCGGCTACGAAAGCGGCGGCAATACCGATGCCCGACAGCTCAAACATTGGTACTAGCCGCCATTCGGCTCTGTCCGGGACGTCTTTTGGTCGCGAACCAGAATGCCGCCAGGGGAATGATGATCCATTGCAGCATCGGACTGAGCCCGGCATCGATGCCAGGGATAACCGGCATCAAATCCCGATAGGCCCATGCCTGCCGCACCTCGATATTGAGCCATTCGCTGAACACCGTGTAGCCAAGCCCGAGCGCCACCGTCAGCACGACGACCCGGCCTGTTCGTACGGTTGGCCAGGCCGGAGTGCCGACGGAAAACAGTGCCAGCATGACCGCGCTCAGCGCGATCAAGATGTCGCCGCCCGTGCAATGCACGGCGGCGAACACGATCTCACTCGCCGACCCTGTTTCCCACAGCGTATAGAGCGGCATGTGAGCGAACTCCCAGACGAGGTTCGCGGCGGCGACAAAGATGATGTATCGCCGCAGCGCCGAAAGCCATTCGACGGGACCTGCGGCGCGAACAGGCTCTTCGCTTGAATGCGCTGCCGTCATCGGAATAGCTCCTTGACGCTGTCCCACCAGCCCGTCTCCGCCGGCCTCGACGGGCGAGAGGGGGCGTTGGTCAGGCCGTTGATGTAAAGCACCAGGTTCAGGGGCTCGAAGCGCAGGCCATGGAACTTGGCGGCGAACCGCCCGTCACGGTCGATCACATGCGTGACGACGCCATGCATCTGCTGGCCGTCATCAAGCGGCTCGAACTTGACGTTATAGGTCTCCGAGAGGGTTCGCGTCGCGTCCTCGGTATCGCCTGGGCGTCGGGTGAGAAACATCCAGTTGTTCGGGGCGAGGCCATGCGCCTCGCCATAGCTCCTCATGACATCGGGCGTATCTACCTCGGGATCGGTCGTCACCGTGATGAACTGGACCATGTCCTTCATCGGCGTGACGTTGATCTTCGACTGAACGTCCGCGATCAGGGCGGAGTGCAGCGGGCAGACATCGGCGCAGCCTGCGAAGATGAAGTTGAGCACAACGATCCTGTCGGTGAAGTCTGACAAGCGAACCACTTTCCCATCAGCATCGGCCAGTTCGAACGGCGGCACCGGGCTGTCAATGGCCTGAAAGAACTGTTCCTTGCTGCCCATGACCTTGTCGAGGTCGGCGCCGGGATGATGCGCCGCAGCCGGCATAGCATAGGCAAGCATGGCAATCAGCAATGCGGTCAGTCGTGCAAAATGCATGTCGTCTCCCTGAAATATCCGCCCGTTCGGCGCTGGCTGTCTGCGCTGTCATTCCCGGCGGCTGTGTGACTGAGGCCCGACGCCTGCCTTGCCGTGGGTTGAGCATGACTTTGTTCCGCCGCCGCGCATGCAGAGGCCTAGCGCGCACATGGCGGCGCAGGGGGCGAGGCTGAGCAGGATCGGCGCGACGCCCACAGCCGTCAGCCAGCCCCAGTTGAGGGCAAGCCCGGCGCCCAGGACTCCGGTGCCTGCAACCAAGACGATCCGGCGAGGCGTCATCCAGGGCGGCCTTGCCGATGACGGTATCGGACGGGAATCTTCCATGGCTTTCTGTTCACCAATCATTGTCTTGGTTCCTTTCCTGTATGTTCGGCAATGACGCTCTCGAAGTAGGCGACCATCTCCGCCGTGTCCCATACGGCCGGTCCGATCAGCCGGCCGAGTTCCCGACCGTCCGGCCCGATGAGCAGTGTCGCCGGGAGGCCGAATATTTTGAGGTCACGCGATACCTTCATTGTCTCGTCGATGAAGATGCCTAGATGCCGGATGCGGATCTCATCGAAGAACCGGCGGACGACACCGGCGCCAGCACGGTCTATCGACAGCGTCACGACCTGGAAGCGCTCGCTGCCGAGCGTTGCCTGAAGCCGGTCCAGTGTCGGCATTTCATGACGGCAGGGGGCGCACCAGGTGGCCCAGACGTTAAGAAGGACGACCTTGCCGCGCCAGCGGTCGAGCGTGAGGGGGGTGCCGTGTTCGTCTGCAAACGAGATCGCGGGGAGCGGCACCGGCGTGTCGTGCTGCGGGACGGCATTCGGCCCTTCCGCCATCGCGGCGGTCGAGAATACCAGCCCCAGCACGAACCCGAACGCGGGCAAGGAATTCATCAGCTTGCCTCCTTTTCGCGGCTCATCGTGGCCTGGTGCTGCCGCTCGCGCTCGGGCCAGGTGCTCTTGATGAAGTCCAGGACCGCACGGATGTCGTCGTCGGAGAGCACCTCGTTGAAGCCAGGCATGTCGCTCTCGTAGCTGCCACCGACGACGACGGCAGGCCCTTCTTTGGTGATGCGGAACAGCACGTCATCGGGGTGATGCCAGGTGTGCCCGGACGCGTCATGAGGCGGTGCGGGTAAGCGACCGGACGGCAGGCGACGCTTCCAGTCCGGCTGGCCTTCGAGCTTCGCGCCATGGCAGGAGGCGCAGTTGGTGGCGTAGATATCCGCTCCGCGTTCGAGCTGTTCGGCAGTCCGCACGACCGAGCCGCTCTGGCCAAGTCCGACCCAGAGCAGCCCGGCCACGACGCATCCGCCGAGCAGTATCGCGGCGCCGAGACCGGCGCGCTTCATCGACGGCTACCTCCGAAAAGATATTTTACCAGCGCCGCGATTCCGAGGATGAGCAGGACGATCACGAGCAGCCATATGAGGCCCATGCCCCACATCATCATGCCGCCCATGCCTTCCATCATGCCCATACCCATGCCGGTCGGTGCGTTATTCATTGGAAACTCTCCTTATTCGACCGCGTAGATGGAAGGCTTGTCTTCGCCCACGGTGTAGATCATGAAGGCCTCGGTCTTGGTACCACTCATGCCGGGCGAGCCCATCGGCATGCCGGGCAGGGTTACACCTTTGATGTTGGGCTGCTCGCTCAACAGCCGGTTGACCATCGTGACGGGCACATGGCCACTCACCACATAGCCGTCGATCAAGGCGAGGTGGCAGCCCTGGAAGTCATCCGGAATGCCGGCTTCGCGACTCATGGTGACGAGCTCGTGGGTCGGCTTGACGGTGACAGTGAAGCCGTTGTCGCGCAGATAGTCGGCATAGGCTTCGCAGCAGCCGCATTGCGGGTTCTTGTAGAGGGTCACCTCCTCGGCGATCGCAAAAGATATGTTCGTGAAATAAACACCTACACCCAGCACAACGGTCGCGAGGGCGGCGGCAATAGGGTTACGCATGGTGGCTCTCCTTGATTCCGTGGATCAGGCAACGCGGATGACACCCATCATCCCGCCCGCCTGGTGTTCGAGGATGTGGCAGTGGAACATCCAATCGCCGGGATTGTCGGCGACGAAGGCGATCTCGACCCTTTCTCTCGGTGCGATCAGCACCGTGTCCTGCCATTCGCGGTGACGTGTCGGTTCGCCGTTGCGCGAGATCACGCGGAAGGAATGGCCGTGCAGGTGGATCGGGTGGTGCCAGGCCGTCGCATTGGTCATGGCGATCACATGGCTGCCATCGCGTTCGAGGGTCAGCATCGGGTCGAGGACATGGCCTTCAGCGGCCTTGCCATTCACGAACCAGATGCCCTGCCTGTGCATCATCCCCATCATGCCGCCGCCCATGCCAGCCCGGCTGCCTTCGCCCATGCTGCCGCCCATCTCTGCCATTACCATTCCGCCCATCATGCCGCCGTTGAAGATCACCTCATGGCGATGCGCTCCGGCGAGATCGGGTTCGGGCAAAGGATTGGCGGGCAGGGAAATGGGCCAGTCGGGCGTGGTGTCCCTAAGCGGCGTCTCATCGTAGGCGAGGTCGACCAGTCGGTATTCGAGATTCCGGTAGAACCGGTCGATAACCGAGACGCGGCTGCCCGGCTTGCCGGTCATGTCGAGCATGATGTCGGCCCGCATGGCAGGCCCGAGCACGACGAGACCGCCGGCGGGCGCATGCGGCGTTATCGGCTGGCCGTCGAGCGCGATGACTGTCGGTGTGTGGCCCTGGAAGTCGAGGCCAAAAATGCGCGCGTTTGCGGCATTGATAAGCCTTAGCCGGATACGCTCGCCGTTGCGCACCGGAAGCACGTCCGGCACGCGGCCGTTGATGGTTACGGTGTTGCCGACCCGGCCACTATGACTCATGTCATGGCCGTTGCCGAAATCGTCGCTGATCTCAGCAGACTTTGTGAGCCGCCAGTCGTCGAGTACCCAGACAAGCTCCCGGTCGATTCTTGGCGGTTCGGGCTCTTCGACAATCAGCGGCCCGTAGAGCCCTCGCCCGACCTGCTCGAAACTGCGTTGATGCGGGTGGTACCAGAAGGTACCGGCGTCGACCGCATCGAACTCGTAGACGAAGCTCCCGCCCGGCGCAATCGGCGGCTGGTTGAGATGCGGGACGCCATCCATGGCGTTCGGCACCCTGAGCCCATGCCAGTGGACGGTGGTCTCTTCGGCGAGGCCATTCTCGACAGCGATCCGGAGGCGTTCGCCCTGTCGCACGCGGATTTGTTGCCCAGGGACGGTTCCGTTATAGCACCAGGCTGGCGTCTCGCCGTGCGGCTCCGGTACGAGTCGCACCAGCCCTGGCGCAGCCTGCAATGAAAATTCTCGGACACCCGCCGCCTGTGCAGGTGACGAGAGGAACGCGGGCATTCCGAGGCTGGCTGCGCCAGCCGCGCATGTTTTCAGCAGGGTCCGACGCGACAGCGCCGATTTGATGATTGATGACATCGTTTTGCTCTCATCTGATTTCCACTGTGCTTTAGATGCGCAGACACAGTCAGCGCATGAATTGAGCAGCGACTACCCGCGCGATTGCACGGGAAGTGCAACAGGGCGCAGCGGCCGGAGCACACCCCGACCGGCGTCCGATCAGATGAGAGTGCGGGGAGGGTAGGGTTCGGGCGGACCTGTCCGGCCGACAAGGTCATAAAAGGCGCTTGCCGACGGGGATATACCGATCACCGCAGGCACACTAACTTCCAGATTAAGATTGGCCAGAATCGGAGCGACGCAGACCATGTCGCAGTCAATCCCGCCATTATTGTCACCGCTATCGGAGCCGCAGCCCTGACAGTCGGCCATATCCATGGCGCCGCCATCGGCGAGCGCCATCTTGAGAGACATCGTAGTCGCGCTCGTCACGTTCGCAACCGACCCGCCCGCGAATGCGGTGAGCGCGGCGAAAACGAAAATTGTTACAAGCCTAGACATGGTGAGTTCATAGATCATCGCCGGAGACTTGTCCAATTCCAAGGTGTCGCAGTTGATTGTGTGCAATGGGCTGAATCGACATTCATCACATCCACAGCTTTGTAGCTGCGAAATCCTGGCCGATATCGTCACCCAGGAGGGCTCGCTGGTCCAACGTCTGGCAATCGACCGCCGGACCGGCGCC
>NZ_JAKUSO010000075.1:0-14607 GCF_022449305.1 Oceanibaculum sp.
AGTTCCTGAGATTGGTTGATCGACCTGTACGGCCATGCCACTCTCTTGATGCACCGGTTTTGTAGGCGCATCTCTTGCTTCGATCTGAGTTGGTCTAGAAAAGAGGCGTTTAAAAACATTCATTATGTAACTTTAATGAACAACGATCCCTCACGGCAAGAAATCTAGATTTGGATGGGAGTTTCTCGGGGGCTGCAAAGAGTCCCAAATCCCCTTGACACAAAAGCATCATAAGAATATGCTGATAATTACCGTTTCTGGTGGTATTCAGATAAGAATATTGCGGGAAATGGCCGTGACCGCAGCAGGGAGGGTGTCGAACTGGACATGAATCCGCCTGACTAGCAAAACCACATCACTGGATAGTCTGACTATGAAAATACCCGGATTTAGCACCGGGTGCCGGGAAGAGTCCCGCGCCGAATGAAGCCCCGCCCATCGCTGGCGGGGCTTCTGCTTTAGGACCTATCTGTGGGACGGCTCCGCCGCGTTCAGGATGGCGTCGAGCAGGCCGGGGAAGCGGGCATCCAGATCGTCCAGGCGCAGGCAGTTGGCGTATTGCGTGCCCTCGCGCCGACTGCACAGCAGCCCGGCCTCGCGCAATATCCGGAAATGGTTGGACAGGGTGGATTTCGCCATCTCCGGCACCGGGGCGGCCTTGCTGCAGGACAGGTCCGGCGATTCCCGCAGCGCGCGCACGATGGCCAGCCGCGCCGGGTCGCTTAGCGCGTGCAGCACGCCCTGCAGCGTGATCGCCTCTGTGTCGGGGTGGAACAAGGGACGCATGCCGACCCATATGACACTCTAGCGGCCTTAATTCAATTGTTCAATATTCTTGAACTATGGAACTTTACAGGCCATCTCTCCGGCATCGAAACGCTTTGCTCTGGAGGAACAGATGAGCAGCAAGTCACTTGAGGGCAAGGTCGCCCTCGTCACCGGCGCCAGCCGCGGGCTGGGCCGCGCCATTGCCGAGCGGCTGGGCCGCGAGGGGGCCATGGTCGCCGTGCATTACGGCAACAACCGCGAGGCGGCGGATACCGTCGTGGGCAATATCAAGGCGGCGGGCGGCGACGCCTTCGCCGTGCAGGCGGAGATCGGCTCGGTCAAGAGCATCGGGGAGATGTTCGCGGCGCTAGACAAGGAACTGACGGCCCGCACCGGCGCCGCGCGCTTCGACATTCTGGTGAACAATGCCGGCATCGCGCCGAACCTGCCGATGGAGGAGACGGACGAGGAAACCTTCGACCGGCTGTTCGACGTGAATGTGAAGGGGGTGTTCTTCGTCACCAAGCAGGCCATTGGCCGGCTGCGCGATGGCGGGCGGATCATCAACATCTCGTCGGGCCTCTCCCGGGCCGTCGGCGGCATGAACATTCCGGCCTATTCGGCGACCAAGGGGGCGGTGGATGTGTTGACCCGGCAATGGGCGGTGGCCTATGGCGGGCGCGGCATCACCGTGAACTCGCTGGCACCCGGCGCCATCGACACCGACATGAATGCCGGCTGGCTGCGCGGCAACGCCGAGTCGGAGGCGATGATCACGTCGATGCAGGCGCTGAAGCGCATCGGCAAGGCGGAGGATATCGGCGATGCGGCTGTCTTCCTCGCCGGGCCGGACAGCCGCTGGGTTACCGGCCAGTATATCGAGGCGAGCGGCGGCTCGCTGATTTAGCCGGCTGGCGTGAGGCATCCGGACAGGCGGCGGCGCGCCCGCATCGCCGCCTGCTCCACCGCCTCGCGGTCCTGCGCCACGGCGATGGCGTTGCGGGCATAGTCGGCGGTCAGCCCCAGCATGTTCATAAGGGCAGGCTGTATCCTTTCCGACCCGGCCGCCATGCCGATGCGCTCCAGCGCCGCGATCTGCCGCAGCACGACCTCGACATTTGGCGCGGCATCGCGGGCGATGGAATGCATCGCCCGGTCCAGCATGGTGTCGAAGGTCAGCGCCGGCAGCGACAGCCGCTCATGGCGCGGCACCTCTTCCTGTTCAGGTGGTCGCGCCGCTTGCGACAGCAGCGCCTCAAGACGGTCCAGGCAGATGATCGCGGTCTTGGGATCGTTGATGCCGGGCGACAAAGCGCGGCTGGCCATTTCCCCCAATATCTGCAGGCCCAGCAGCGGGTCCTGGTGGTAGGAGCGCTCCTCCCCCAGCAGGAAGCAATCCAGCAGCTTCCCGCGCAGCGCATCGTCCAGCCGTTCCTCGCCGATATGGATGGCGATCGCCGGGCGGTCGCGGTGCAGGAAGTCGCCGGGGCGGCACAGCAGCTCGATGGTCAGGCCGTTGCGCGCGGCGATCTCCTGCATCTCCTCCATGTCGATGCCGCACAGATAGGCGCTGCGTGTCGTGGCGAGCGTCGCCGTGCCGTCCTCGACCTCGCGCTTTGCTGCCGCCGGATGCGCCCCCATGAGCGGGTCGGACAGGAAGCGGTCGATGCTGGCCTGCGTATCGGCATGCACGCGGGCGGCGATATTGCCCAGCCGCAGCGTGCTGGCGATGTGGTGGATCCACTGCACCAGATAGCGCAGCGCCATGATCGTCAGCACGAGGCCGCAGCCGAACAGCAGGCTGAGGCCGCTCTTGTCATAAGCCTCGATGGCCAGCCCCAGCATGCCGAACAGCGCGAAGACGAAGGTGGCGATGAAGGTGCTGAGCGCGTTCTGCGTCACCTCGTCCGCCATCAGGCCGGGCAGGGCGCGCGGCGAGGCCTGGCTGACCGCCATGTTCAGCACGACCAGCAGCGCCGACAGCGTCACCGTTGTCACGGTCAGCATGGCGCTGGCAAGCAGCGTCAGCAGCTCCTTCACACTGCCGCCGTCGACCTCCGGTATGGCGATGAACTCCGGCAGCAGCCGGTCGGTGCCGGCCAGCAGCAGCGCCAGCGCGGCAGCACCAATCGACGCCACGGTAGGCCGGAACCACAGGGCGGAGCGCAGTCGGATGACGGCGTTGTTCAGCTTGGTGATCATCCGCCTTCCTGTTCTGCCTGAAGGGTCAATGCAGCCGCACCGACGCGGCGCGCTGCCGGGCTTCCGCTGCCTTTGCCGCCTCGCCCGATGTCTCCAGCACATCGGCATAGCGCTGCCAGCTATACAGGCTGTTCGGCTTCAGCTGGCTGCGCTCGGCCAGCAGCAGCCGGGCAAGGTCAGTGCGGCCGGCGCCGATGGCGGCCTCGATGACGACCTGCTGGAACAGGTCGCGCTGGGCATGGCTGGCGCCGACACCCTGCCATTCGTAGCGCAGCGGCAGCAACAGCTCCAGCGCGCGGTCGTGGCGCTTCTCGGCAAAGGCCAGCATCGCCTCGGAAATCGGCGCGGTCAGCGGCAGCGCCACCTTCGCGGCGCTGTTGTCGCCGGGATTGGCACCGAAGGACCGCAGCGAGCCGATCAGCGTATTCGCCTCCTCCTGGCGTCCACCCCTGGCCAGCGCCAGGGCGAAATGCGTGTCGGTAAAGGCCAGCACATGGTCCTGCAGCCGCTTGCCGGCGACGCTGGCCAGCAGCTCCCAGCGCGTGCCGACATCGACGCCGCAGAATTCCAGCCGCAGCAGCAGCGAGGCGGCGTTCTGCACATCGAGATAGAAGCCGTTCTCGTCCACCTCGATCTCGGAATCGTACAGTTTCAGCACCCGGTCGAAATCGCCGCCCTCCAGCGAATAGAGCGCGCGGTGCCACCATACATGGTCCTTGAACGGGTTACGGTCGGACCAGGTGCCGGCGGGCTGGTTCAGCCAGGCGATGCCGTCCTTCAGCCGCCCCTGCATTTCCAGCACATGGGCGACGGCATGGATCGCCCACAGATCCTCGCCATTGTGGCCCACCGCCTCGCGGCCGGCCTTTTCCGCCTCGGCATAGGCGCCGCATTCCTCCAGCCCGAAGGCCAGCATGCCCAGCACATTGCCATAGCCCGGCATGTCCGCACTCCAGGCCGGCAGCACGCCGGCCGGCAGGTCGCGCAACGCCGCCGAACGGCCGAGCCAGAAGCTGGCGAAATGCTGCAGCCTGAGCGCCAGCAGATCGGTCGGGTGGGCGGCCAGCAGCTCTTCCCACACGGCGCAGGCCTTGATCGTGTCGCCCGCGGCCCAGGCTTCCAGGGCAGCCAGATGCAGCGTCTCGCGTGGCGTGATTCCTGCGGCCAGGGTCTTGGCCTGGGCCAGCGCCTTTTGGGCCGCCGGCAGGGTGGCATTGGAGCCGATCAGCAGCATGAAATAGCCGCGCAGGATATGCCCCATCGCGAAATCCGGATCGGCGGCCAGCACCTGCTTCACCTTCTCGCCGGCCGACAGGCGGTATTCCAGATAGTCGGCGATGGCGGCGTTGAAGGCGGCGGCCGCCTCCGCGCTGTCGGTGGACAGGGCCAGGCCGCGAACATCGTGCTGCATCATGTTCCTCCGCTTTTTTCTTTGCCCGTTTCAGGGGTGTCGGCAGGGTGCCGGTCGGAGGATGCGCCTGTCCAGCGGATTGTGGGCCATGATCGTTTCCGCCATTCTGTTCGCCTGTAGGGAGGCGGATCATGTTCGACGGCTTCAGGGAAGGCACGGCCCGTCTCGGCGAGGCGGAGATCTATTACCGCACCGGCGGCAGCGGACCGCCCTTGCTGTTGCTGCACGGCTATCCGCAGACCCATCACGCCTGGCACAAGGTGGCTCCGGCGCTGGCCAAGCGCTTCACGCTGGTGCTGCCGGACCTGCGCGGCTATGGCCGCAGCCGGGGACCGGCGCCGGATGCGGCGCGGGACCCTGATCATCTGGCCTATTCCAAGCGCGTCATGGCCGCTGACATGGTGGCGCTGATGGAGGGTCTCGGTCATGAGCGTTTTGCGCTGGCCGGCCATGACCGGGGCGGGCGCGTCGGCTACCGGCTGTGCCTCGACCATCCGGAGCGGGTGACCAAGTTCGCCGCGCTCGACATCATCCCGACCCTAGAGAACTGGGAGCGGATGAATGCCGACAACGCCATTGCCACCTATCACTGGCCGTTCCTGGCGGTGCCGGCGCCGGTGCCGGAAAGGCTGATTGGCAGCGATCCCGATTTCTATTTCAGCCATCTGCTGGAACGCTGGGCGGTCTATCGCGACCGGCTGGACCCGGCGGCGGTGCGGGAATATCTGCGGCAGTTCCACGATCCCTATGTGATCGCCGCCACCTGCGAGGATTACCGTGCCGGGGCCGGCATCGACCGTCGCCAGGATGCGGAGGACCGTGCCGCCGGGCGGAAGATCGCCTGCCCGGTGCTGGTGCTGTGGGCGCGCGGCTATCTGGGGCCGAAAGCATCCTCTCCGGCGGATATCTGGCGCGGCTGGGCCAATGACGTGTCCGAGGTGGCGCTGGATTGCGGGCATTTCGTCGTCGAGGAAGAGCCGGAACAGGCAGCCTCCGCGCTGCTGGATTTCTTCATCTGATCCCGACCAATAGGCTGCATGGTCCGGATAGGCGGGTGGTGCGGCTTCGACTATGCTCCCGCCGGTTTCGCGGAAAAGGGAAAATGCCATGCCGATCATCGCCACTGTCGAGGAATTGAACGCGCTGTATGGCGAGGCGTCCGAGGCATCGCTGGTGAAGGAGGTGGACCGGATCACGCCGGATTACCGCCGCTTCATCGAGGCCTCGCCCTTCGTGGCGCTGGCGACATCAGGGCCGGAGGGGCTGGACTGCTCCCCGCGCGGCGACAAGGCAGGTTTCGTCAGGATAGCCGATGAGAAAACCCTGCTGATGCCGGACCGGCGCGGCAACAACCGCGTCGATTCGCTGGCCAATATCGTGCGCGACCCGCGTGTGGCGCTGCTGTTCCTGATCCCCGGTTCCGGCACCACGCTGCGGGTGAACGGAACTGCGCAGCTCTCCACCGACCCTGAGTTGCTGGAAAGCTTCGCGGTGGAGGAGAAGGCGCCGCGCAGCGTCATCGTCATGACGGTGGAGCGCGTCTATTTCCAGTGCGCCCGCGCCATTGTGCGGTCCGAGCTGTGGAACCCGGAGCGCCATGTCGATCCGAAGAGCCTGCCGACACCGGGGCGTATCCTCGCCAATCTGTCGGACGAGACGGTCGGCGGCGACACCTATGACCGCGAATGGCCTGAGCGCGCCCGCAAGAGCATGTGGTAGGCGGCTGGCGAGCGGGGTGGGCTACTGCGTCAGGTTCGGGATGAACATGCAGCGTACATGCCCCTTCCAGAAGCACAGCCAGAAGCGGTCGTCGATCGAGGTATAGATTGCGCGGTTACGATCAGGCCGCACCACCTGCCCGGTGGAGGTGATGACATAGCCGCTTTCGAAGGCGACAACCTCGCCCTTGTGTGCCGGCCGGCAATCCTCCACGCCGCAGCAATGCAAGCCATCCGTGCCCATGTAGCGTGGGTCGCTCTGTATCCAGTAGGCATCGCCATGCACCAGCGTCAACAGTCCCATGCCAGCGGCAAGGGACGGTGTCAGGCCTGTGATGGTGGCTAACAGTGCGATCATACTTTTCCATGCATATTTTCTAATAAGATTGGCATGGAAAGCCTTTATGCACCATCCCTTCACGTATCTTGTCACCTGAGCCACCCTCCGGCTGGCGATCAAGTAACTCAAGGAATTTGTGCGGTATTTTATATAATTAACCCTATAACCTTTTGTTAATTACTTGGGAATAAGAAGAGGCGGTAATCATAATCCACAAGGATATCGCCATGTTCGCCAAGGGCATTCGTATTGCCAACCTGCTGACCGGCCTGTTCGCCGTTCTGCTGGTCTTCCTTCTCACCTTCTGTATCCGCGAGATGGTCTCGGCCGTCTCTCAGCAGCGTCAGGCCGGTCAGGTCCTGATCCAGGCCAATGCGGCCGGTGACGTGTTCGACGCGCTGCAGAATACCCGGCTGGAGCGCGGTCCCGTGACCAGCGCGCTGAAGGCTGATGCTGTGGCCTCCAACGGTCTGCTGGAGACGATCACCAAGGTGCGCGGCATCTCCGGCCCGGCGACCGAGGCCGTTATCAAGGCCTGCGGCGAGATCGATTGCGGTCCCGATGCCTCGGTGCAGAAGCTGACGGCGGCGCTCGACAAGCTGAAGGCACTGCGTACCGAGGTCGATCCCGGCCTGCGTGGTCCGCTGTCCAATCGCCGTGCCGGCCTTGCCGATGAATGGCAGAAGAACGCCACGGTCATGGTGAATCTTCTGGAATCCATCTCGAATCATCTTGGCACCGAAATGCGCCTGGCTGGCCCGATCAGCGCCGAGCTGATCGCCATCAAGGACGCCGCCTACCTGACCCGCGATGCGGTTGGGCTGGAGCGCGTCGTGGTCAGCGACGCCATCGATGCCGGCAGCGTGAAGCCTGCCCAGCAGGCCCGCATGCTGGTCTGGCGTGGCCAGGCCCAGGCAGGCTGGAGCCAGCTGGAGATGCTGGTGTCGCGCGATGGCGTTGACCCCAGGGTCGCGGCGGCCTTCGCCAAGGCGAAGACGATCTACATCGATACGCTGATCCCGGCGCGCGACAAGATCGACGCGGCGCTTGCCGCCGGTACCGCTTCGCCGGTGTCCAAGGCGGAATGGGGCAAGATCAGCATTGCGGCGCTGGACGACATGGTCGGCGTTGCCACCACCGCGCTTTCCGCCTTGTCGGACTATGCGGCGAACCGCAACGCGAATGCCCAGATGATGTTGGCGCTGAACACCGGCCTGCTGCTGCTGGCGCTGGCCATCGGTGTCGCCGGCCTGATGATCGTGCGGGGCCGTGTCACCCGGCCGATGGCTGGAATCACGGCTGCCATGCTGCGGGTCTCCGAGGGCGATCTCGATGGCGAGATTCCCTACAAGGACCGCAAGGACGAGATCGGCGATCTGGCCGGTACGCTGGTCGTGTTCCGCGACAATGCGGAGGCCAAGCGGCGCATGGAAGCCGCCACTGCCGAGGAGCAGCGCAAGCGCGAGGAGCGCCAGCGCGCCATCGAGGCCATGCTGATGAAGTTCGACAGCAGCATCTCCGGTGTGCTGGGCGGTGTCGCCGCCGCGGCCACGGAGTTGGAGCGCACCGCCACCAGCATGACCGATGTCGCCCAGGTCGCCAGCGACCAGGCGCAGGCCACCTCGACGGCGGCGCAGCAGACCTCGGCCAATGTGCAGACCGTGGCGGCGGCGACCGACGAGATGTCTAGCTCGACCGCCGAGATTGCCCGTCAGGTCGAGCAGAGCACCAAGGTTGCCCGTCAGGCCTCGCATGAGGCGGAGCAGACCAGCAGCATCGTCGAGAATCTCGCCAATTCGGCGAAGCGCATCGGCGAGGTTGTCGGCCTGATTAACGACATCGCGGAGCAGACCAACCTGCTGGCGCTGAATGCGACCATCGAGGCAGCCCGCGCTGGTGAAGCCGGCAAGGGCTTCGCCGTGGTGGCCTCGGAGGTGAAGAACCTCGCCAGCCAGACCGCCAAGGCGACCGAGGACATCGTCGAGCAGATCAACGCCATGCAGTCGGCCACCGGCTCGACGGTGGAGGCGATCGCGTCCATCGCCGCGGTCATCGCTCAGGTGAACGAGATTTCCGCCACCATCTCGGCCGCGGTCGAGGAGCAGAACGCGACCACGGCGGAGATCGCACGCAATGTGCAGGAAGCCGCCTCGGCGACCGAAGGCGTGACCGACAGCATCGAGAAGGTCAGCGGCGCCGCCGAGCAGACCGGTGCCGCCGGTGCGGAGGTGCTGAGCGCGGCGCAGGAGCTTTCGGAAAAGTCGGAGCAGATGCGCCGCGAGATCGAAACCTTCCTGGCCGATATCCGCGCAGCCTGATCTGGGCCGCATGGAACTACCAAAGACGCCGGGCC
The DNA here is from genome assembly GCF_022449305.1 of Oceanibaculum sp. Lineage (NCBI taxonomy): Bacteria > Pseudomonadati > Pseudomonadota > Alphaproteobacteria > Rhodospirillales > Oceanibaculaceae > Oceanibaculum > Oceanibaculum sp. The sequence goes on from NZ_JAKUSO010000075.1 coordinate 8,793, forward strand.
TCGTGCCCGGCGTTTTCTTTTGTGTTTGTCTTAATGCTGACGCTTGAATTGTGAAAGATGGCTTTCTCAGGTCGTCATTCCCGGCCCCAAGCCCCATGGGTGCCGGGAATCCAGGGTTCAGCTTACACGGGCGGGCATCCAGCAAGCCGAGGCCTGGACCCGCGCAACAAGTGCGGGGGTGACGGGCAATGTCAGTGGCTGCCGCCGTAGCGTCAGTCTCTCGGGCGGGGAATGCAGCTCTCTAGCCCTCTTTCCCCGATGGCCCGCCATGCTATCGTGCCGCACCCGCCCGTTTATCCCGATGAGCCTGCATGACGCCACCGACCGATGCCGCCTTGCCGACGCCGCTCCGCTGGCTTGTGCTGTTCGGCGTCTGGGTCGTCTATTGCTGTTTCGGCCTCACCATTGCCGGCCTCGCGCCGCTGATCGGGCCGATCACCCGCGATCTTGGCATCAGCAACACGGCGATGGGCGGCGTGCTGGGCATCTGGCAGCTGGTCTATATCGGCGCCGCGATTCCCTGCGGCGCGTTACTAGATCGCATGGGCGCGCGCTGGGCGCTGCTGCTGGGGGCGATGATCATCGCGGCCTCGGGCTATCTGCGCGGCATGGCGGAGGGTGCGACGCTGCTTTATCTGGCGGTAGCGCTGTTCGGCATCGGCGGGCCCATCGTCTCCGCCGGCGCGCCGAAGGTGATCGCGCGCTGGTTCGCGGGCTCGGAGCGCGGCTTTGCCATGGGCATCTACATCACCGGGCCGAATATTGGCGGCATCATCGCCTTTTCGCTGACCAATTCCGTGCTGATGCCGGCCTTTGGCGGGGACTGGCGCGCTGTGCTGTGGCTGTGGGCGACGATCTCGGTGGCGGGCGGCCTGCTGTGGCTGATGATCGCCAGCCTGCCGACGATCCGCGCGCGGGACGATGCGGAGGAGGCTGCGGCGCGCAAGGACGGGCAGGGCGGCGGCGTGGCCGAACTGCTACGCATCCCGGCGGTACCTATCATCCTGGTCATGAGCGTGGGCATCTTTACCTACAATCACGGCCTCAATAACTGGCTGCCGGAGCTGCTGCGCGTGTCGGGCATGACACCGGCCGAGGCCGGCTACTGGGCAGCGGTGCCGACGCTGATCGGTATCCTGGGATCGCTGGTCATCCCGCGCCTCGCTACCCCGGCGCGACGGCTGCCGATCCTGGCCGGCCTGTTCGTCGCCGCCTTCCTGTCCTGCCTGCTGATCGGTACGGTGTGGCAGCCCAGCCTGATGGCCGGCCTAGTGCTGCAGGGCATTGCGCGCTCCTCCCTCATGACCATCGCCATCCTGATCCTGGTGGAGACGCCGGGCATCGGCACCAGGCGGGCCGGGGCGGCCAGCGGTCTGTTCTTCGCCGCCGCCGAGGTGGGCGGGGCAGGTGGTCCCTTCGCTTTGGGCATGCTGTACGACATGACCGGCGGCTTTCAGGCCGGCCTTACCCTGCTGGCCGGATTATCGGCGGCGATGCTGTTGTGTGTCGCCCTGCTGTACCGGCTGTCCCGCCGTGAGGCCGCCTAGCCGGCGCCGAACAGCGCGGAAGGGGGCACCCTGCGGCGGGTCGATATCGATACCCGTTACGGTTACTCTCTGCGATAGAGGCGTCCAAATCAACGTGCCGGTTGCCCATGGTCCCAGCATCGCCGACTGACCCTTCCGCGCAAACGCGATCTCCGCGTCCGCGCCGCGTGCTGGTGCTGGGCGCAACCGGAACCATCGGCCGGGCGACGGTGCGCGCGCTGGTTGACCGGGGCCATGAGGTGGTCTGTTTCATCCGCCCCCGTGCTGGGTCGGGAGGCGTGCCGGGCGCTGACGAAATCGCGGGGATTCTGCCGGGCGCCAGCCTGCGCTATGGCGATGTAACGGATGCAAGCTCGATTGCGCGCGACGGCTTCCGCGGTGAGGCGTTTGACGTGCTGGTCTCCTGCCTCGCGTCGCGCACTGGCAGGGCCCGCGATGCCTGGAGGATCGATCACCAGGCCCATGCCGATGCCCTAGCTGCGGCGAAACAGGCGGGTGTTGCGCATATGGTGCTGCTGTCGGCGATCTGCGTGCAGAAGCCGCGCCTGGCCTTTCAACGCGCCAAGCTGGCTTTCGAGCACGAACTGATTAACTCCGGCCTGATCTATTCCATCGTGCGGCCCACTGCCTACTTCAAATCGCTGTCCGGGCAGGTCGGGCGCGTCAAGCGGGGCAAGCCGTTCCTCATCTTCGGCGATGGCACTCTTACCGCCTGCAAGCCGATCAGCGATGGCGATCTTGGGCGTTATCTAGCCGGCTGCCTGGACGATGAAGATCGCTGGAACCGCATCCTGCCGATTGGCGGGCCAGGGGATGCGATCACGCCCCGGCAGCAGGGCGAGATGCTGTTCGCCCAGCTGGGTCGCGAACCCCGATTCCGGCAGGTGCCGCTGGCGTTGCTCGGGGGCATCCGCTGGATTCTGGCCGCACTGGGCCGCGTCAGTCCGAAAATGGCGGACAAGGCGGAACTCGCCAGCATCGGTCTCTACTATGCCCGCGAATCGATGCTGGTCCTGAACCCTGAGACCGGAATGTATGACGCGAACGCCACCCCCTCCACCGGAACCGAGACGCTGGCCGGGCACTATGCCCGCCTGATCCGCGGCGAGGCCAGGGACGACAGGGGCGATCACGCGGTGTTCTGAGGCGGGACCGAATCGCCGTGTCCCGCCGGGAAGCGGCTGGCCCGATTCACATTATCGCATTGAAGGCTTGCACTCCGCTTCGGCGGGCTTTAAGAGTCAAATGATAATTAGTCGCATTATTAGATGGGTCGGATATTTCTGGCCCTGCTTTGGGTCATGTTTTCCAAACCTCCATGGAGTGTGAGCGATGATCGGGGTCAAGGGGACCGCCGGCCGAGGCTGCGGCCGCGCGGCGATGCTGGCGATGCTGCTGGCGACGACCGCCCTGGTGGCGGGTGCTGTGCCGGTGAAGGCGCAGCAGGCCGGTTCGGGCGGTGCGGTGCAGCTGTCGCCGGTTGTGGTCGAAGGCGAGGGCGGCAATGCCAAGTCGGATATCGCTACGCCACCGCCGGCCTATGCCGGCGGCCAGGTGTCGCGCGGCGCGCGCGTTGGTGCGCTGGGCAACCGCGACATCATGGATGTGCCGTTCAGCGTGACCTCCTATACCGAGGAGCTGATCCAGAACCAGCAGGCCGAGACACTGGCCGATGTGCTGGAGAACGATCCCGGCGTACGCAGCACCTACGGCTTCGGCAATTTCGCGGAGCTGTTCGTGATCCGCGGTTTTCCGGTGAATGGCGAGGACATTACCGTGGACGGTCTGGCCGGCATGGCGCCGCGCCAGGTCAGCGCCGTCGAATCGCTGGGCCAGGTTGAGGTGCTGCGCGGTTCCAACGCCTTCCTGAACGGTATCGGCCTCAGCAGCTCCGGCATTGGCGGCGGCATCAACCTGGTGCCGAAGCGCGCCGGGGATGAGCCGCTGACCCGCCTGACCCTGGGCTGGGAGCAGGAGAGCCGCATCGGCGCCCATCTCGATATCGGCCGCCGATATGGCGACAACAAGGAATTCGGCGTGCGCGCCAATGTGGCGCTACGCGACGGCGAGACCGCCATCGAGAATGAGCAGCGGGATGCGATGCTGGGCGCTCTGGCGCTGGATTATCGCGGGGAGCGCCTGCGCGCCACGCTGGACCTGTCCAATCAGCGTCTGCGGGTCGATCAGGGCCGTCCCACGGTTCGGCTGAACGGCACGTCGGTGCCCGGCGCGCCGGATTCCGACATCAATTACGGCCAGCCCTACGCCTATTCGGAGATGCGAGAAACCACGGCGCAGACCCGCGTCGAGTATGATTTCACCGACAACCTCATGGGCTATGCCGCCGTCGGCGTGCGCGACACGCGCGAGGATGGCGAGTTCGCCTCGCTGACGGTGAACGGCAATGGTGATGGTACGGTCGGCCGCATGTATGTCCCGCGTGAGGATTTCACCACCAGCGGCATCGCCGGCCTGCGCGGCGAGGCGGTGACCGGCATGGTTGCGCATCGCCTGGATGGCGGTGTCTCCGGCGCGCATACGGAGAACCGCAATTCCTTCGATTTCGCGGCCAGCAGCCCGACCAGCATCTATAACCCGGTCGATTATCCCCGGCCCGATGCTTATCTGTTCAGCGGGTCGCAGACCGACCTGCCGAAGGTCAGCGAGACCGAGCTGCGCAGCGTCTTCTTCTCCGACACGCTGTCAGTGTATGACGACCGCGTACAGCTGACGCTGGGTGCCCGGCACCAGTGGCTGCAGGTCGAGAATTTCGACCGCACCAGCGGCGCGCGTACCAGCAATTACGACGAGTCCGAGACCAGCCCGGTCGTCGGCATCGTGGTGAAGCCGCTGGATTACCTGTCGCTTTACGCCAACCGCATCGAAGGCCTGTCGCAGGGCGACAGCGCGCCCTCCACGGCGGTCAATGTCGGCGAGGTGCTGCCGCCCTATGTCTCGACCCAATATGAGGTCGGCGCGAAGCTCGACTTCGGGCGGGTCGGCGCGTCGGTGGCGGTGTTCCAGATCGAGAAGCCGAACGCAGTGTTGGATCCGGCCACGCAGTATTATGGCGTTTCCGGCGAGCAGGAAAATCGCGGCATCGAGCTGATGCTGTTCGGCGAGCCGATGAGGGGGCTGCGCCTGCTGGGCGGCCTGACCTTTATCGAGGCGGAGCTAAACGGTACGGCCGGCGGCGCCAATGACGGCAATACCGCCGTCGGTGTGCCGGAGTTCCTGGCTAATGCCGGCGTCGAATGGGATACGCCCTTCCTGCGCGGCCTTACCCTGTCCGGCCGGGTGATCCATACCGGCTCGCAATATGTAAACGACGCCAACACGCTGGAAATTCCGGACTGGACGCGCCTCGACATCGGTGCGCGCTACGCCACCATGATCCGCGAACAGCCGGTGGTATTCCGCGCAAATATCGAGAATGTGACGGACGAGGCCTACTGGTCGTCCGCGCAGGGCGGCTATCTGGTGCAGGGCCAGCCGCTGACGGCGAAATTCTCGGTGGCCGTCGATTTCTGACGCCACCTGACACGGAACCGGCACGCGCTGCGCCTTCGGGTCGGCGCGTGCCGTTTTCTGTCCGGGCGGTTTTTCGCCTGTGGCTTGCGGGACGATAGCCGGGGCAGGGGGTTGCGGAGCAGGCGCCCTCATGCTTGTTTTGGGGGCACCGGTTTTGCCTTCCCCGCGGACGGACGTCTCGATGCCCGCTTTCTCCCGCTTTCTGTACCTTGCGACAGGGTTCGCCCTGCTTACCGGCCTGGCCGCTGCGCCGCGGGCGGTGGCGGAATCCGTCTTCGACAGGGTGGAACGCACCGGCGTGCTGAATGCCGGCACGCGCGACCAGATCCGGCCCTTCGCCTTCCGGCAGGAGGATGGGCGGTTCGTCGGCTTTTCCGTCGATATCATCCACCATATCCATGCCGCGCTGGAGGCGGAGCTTGGCCGCGATATCGCGCTGGAGATCGGCCAGGTTGACGCGCAGAGCCGCATCGACCGCGTCGCCGACGGCACGCTCGACATCACCTGCGACATTGCCAGCAAGACCTGGGTGCGCGAGCAGCGCATCGATTACAGCCTGACCATCTTCTACAACGGCACACGCATCCTCACCGAACGGCAGATCGGGCTGGCCGGGCTTGGCGGGCTGGAAGGCCGACAGGTTGGCGTCATCGCCAACAGCGCCACCATCGATGTGCTGCGCCGGTCCCTGCCTTCGGTGGAGCTGGTGCAGTTCCCGTCCATGAATACCGCGATGG
>NZ_JAKUSO010000076.1:0-14065 GCF_022449305.1 Oceanibaculum sp.
AACGTCAGTTCGGAAACGCCGATCTGGCGAACGGCATCCGCCATCGCCATGCCTTGGCCGCGCAAAACCTCAACCTGCCGAAGCTTCGTGACGATCTCGTCGGGCTTGTGTCGCTTGTTTGCCATTGTGGTCCTCCTTCATGGTCAAAACCATACTTCAAGGTGGACCCGTTCAATGGGGGTGGATCAGACCGGCTACGCCGATACCATCGCGGGCTGATCCTGCTGAACGACAGCGACCTCGCTGCCCGCAAGGTCACCGGCGTCTATGACCTCACCGATCCAGCATCGGCGCTGGCCGCGATCCTGCGCCCGCATGGCGGCACAGTGACGCAAATCACCCCCTACCTGCTGATCCTCAGCCGCGGCTGAGCGCCCTGCCAAAATTTATTTTTGAAAATCCGGGCGCGGGTTTCGTCTGTTACGAACTGCAAATGCGAGTTGTTTGCAGAATGGGGATATTTGTTTCATTCGCGTATCGGGAAGGGGAACCCTGTATGACCGCGCCATCCGAAGCCGGCAACGGCCTGCCGGCCACCACACGCAGCCGGGCCGTGCCCGCCGCCCTGTTTCTGGCGACGTCTATGCTGGCCTTGACCGCCGCCTTCCCTCAGGCACAAGCACAGGCAGCCGGGCGCGTGCAGGTCGCGCAAGCGGAACGGATCGCCTTCGATATTCCGGCACAGCCGCTCTCCAGGGCACTTACCAGCTTCGGCAGGCAGGCAGGGCTTCAGGTTACGATGGATAGCGCAATCGCCCAGGGGCTGACCTCACAGCCGCTAAAAGGCAGCATGGCCCCGTCTGAGGCGCTGGACCGGCTGCTGGCGGGCAGCGGCCTGACCTGGCTGCAGCTGGATGCGAAAACCATTGAGCTGCGCCAGCCGCAGCGCAGCGGCGATGGCGCGCTGCAGCTTTCCCCCGTACGGGTCGAGGGTGCCCGTAGTGCCGATCCGGGCAAGAGCGAGGGCACGGGTTCCTACACCATCGGGTCCAGCAGCTCTGCTACCAAACTCGATCTGTCGATCCGCGAGACGCCGCAATCGGTCACCGTGATGACACGCCAGCGCCTGGACGATCAGGGGCTGAACGAAATGAAGGATGCGCTGAACCAGGCTGTCGGCCTCACGCTGGTGGAGTCCGGCGCGCTGGGTACCGACGGCAACCAGGTCTATTCGCGCGGCTTCGTGCTGAGCAATTTCCAGGTGAACGGCATTCCGCGCTCCACGGTCTATGGCTTCAACGACGAAATCGCCGATCTGGCGACCTATGACCGAGTGGAGATCGTGCGCGGCTCGACCGGCCTGCTGAACGGCGTCGGCGATCCCTCGGCCTCGGTCAACCTGGTGCGCAAGCGCCCGACCGCCCATTTCCAGGGCTATGTCGAGGGGCAGGTCGGCTCCTGGGACCACTATCGGGGGGAGACGGACATTTCTGGCCCTCTGGTCGAGAATGGAAAGCTGCGCGGCCGCTTTGTCACTGCCTATCAGGACAGCGATTCCTTCATCGACTGGCTGGAGATGGACAAGCGGGTCGCCTATGGCACGCTGGAAGCTGATCTGTCTGAGGACACGCTGCTGACCGTCGGGCTGGAATATCAGAAGCACAATTCCGATCAGGCCTCGCGCGGCGGCTTCCCCCTGCTCTATGCCGACGGCACGCCCACGGATTTCTCGCGCTCGATCAATTCGGCGGCGAACTGGGCCTATTTCATGCACGACAATCTGACCGCCTTCGGCAGCCTGGAGCACCGGTTCGGCGACGGCTGGAAGGTGAAGCTGGATATCGAAAATTCCTGGCGGGAATATGACGGGATGCTGGGCTATGGCGTGCGCGGCAGCCTGAACCGGGACGGCACCGGCATGGGCATCTGGCCGGGGCGCTGGAATTCCGATCTGGAGCAGACCTCGATCGGCGTCGATCTGTCCGGGCCCTACGAGTTGCTCGGCCGCCGTCACGAACTGATGGTCGGCGCCAGCGGCTATCACGCGCACCGGAAAGGGCAGGACTATCCGCTCTGGTATCTCGATGACTACGACCCCAGCATCCCGAACTACTTCACCTGGAATGGCGAGATCGCGCAGCCGGCACTCGAGCCGACCGGCTGGTCCGAGGAAAAGGAGCGCCAGTACGGCGTCTATGCCGCGACCCGTCTGCGCCCGACCGATGCCCTCTCGGTCATCCTGGGCAGCCGCCTCGCCAAATGGGAACAGGAAAGCCGCAGCTTCCCCGACAGCGGCGCTTCCAGCGCCACCAAGCGGGCGGAAAACGGCGTGCTGGTGCCCTATGCCGGCATCGTGTACGACCTGACCGATATCTGGTCGGTCTATGCCAGCTACACCAGCATCTTCAAGCCGCAGTCGCAGAAGAACAGCGCCGGCCTGACGCTGGACCCGCTGGAAGGCAACGCCTATGAGGCCGGCGTGAAGGCGGAATTCTATGGCGGGCTGCTGAACGCCAGCTTTGCCGTCTTCAAGATCGAGCAGGACAATCTGGCGGTCATCGACCCCGGCCAGTTCGCGCCCGACGGGTCGCAGGCCTACAGGGCGGCGCAGGGCACCACCAGCAAGGGCTTCGAGGTGGAGATGAACGGCGAGCTGATGCCGGGCTGGCAGATCGGTGGCGGCTACAGCCGGGCCGTGCCGGAGGACGCTAACGGCACGCGGCTGACCACCAACATCCCGAAGGACAGCTTCAAGCTGTTCTCCACCTACCGCCTGCCGGGCGAGTGGCGCGACCTCACGGTCGGCGGCAATCTGCGCTGGCAGGGCGACGCCTATTCGCAGATCAGCGGCGCCGAATTCCGTCAGGATGATTTCACCATCGTCGATCTGATGCTGCGTTACCAGCTGACCGACAATGTCAGCGCGGCATTGAACCTGAACAACATCTTCGACGAGGCGTACCTGACGGACCTTGCCTACTACGGCTATTGGGGCGAACCGCGCAACGCGATGCTGAGCGTCCGCGCCACCTGGTAAAAGCCGCTAACGGCAGAAAAAACAAGGCCCGCCACTGATAACGGCGGGCCTTAACGTTCGCGGATTCTGGGCGCTGAAACTCTATAAGCGGTCGTTTGATCAGGTGCAGAAGGTCGGTTCGATGCCAGGGCCAATGACCCGACCGATACATTTCTGTCCGCGGCGATACCGAAATGCCGTCCTGCGTCCCGGAAGCCGTGCCGTTACAGTACCGGCCAGACAGATACGGAGCACAATCATGGAGGTGCTGGCATGGATGCGCTGATTGTCCGGCCGGGGGTGATATCCGACCTGCCAGCCCTGGTCGGCATCTTCAACCATTATGTCGCCAACGGGCATGTCACCTTCGCGACGGTGCCTCATACCGTCGAGTCGCGCCGGCCCTGGTTCGAGAGCTACGGCGCCGGAAGGCACCAGCTGCTGGTGGGCGAAGTCGACGGCATCGTGATTGGCAGCACCTACAGCAGCCCGTACCGGCCCGGACCCGCCTTCGACACCACGGTCGAGACCAGCATCTACCTGCATCCGGAATGGCACGGGCGCGGCTTCGGCTTTCGCCTCTATGCCGCGCTGCTGCAGCGCCTGGCGGAGCAACCGGTGCATCTTGCCGTGGCCGGTGTGGCGCTGCCCAATCCGGGCTCGCTGGCCCTGCACCGCCGCCTGGGTTTCGAAGAGGTTGGCACCTTCCGGGAATATGCGCAGAAGAACGGCAGCTGGATCAGCTCGACCTGGTTCCAGCGCCGGGTCGGCACGGCCTAGCTGCCATCTTGCGGTTGCCCTTAGTCGTCGGGCCAGACAAGCGAGCGGTGAAGCTGCGCCCCGGCCCAGGCGCCATCGCCCACGGCAAGCGACACCGAATGCGGCACGCGCGCGGCATCACCGCAGGCATAGACACCGGGGATGCTGGTTTCCTTGGCCGAACTGGTCTGGACCTGTATCCCCATCGGCGTTTCCATCATCTCGCAGCCCATTTCCGCGGCGAGCGGCGAGGCCGGCACACAGCGCGAGGCGGTGAACAGTCCAGCGAACGCCAGTTCCCGGCCATCGCGCATAACGACGTCCGCGTCGCCGGATATCCGCTCGATCGGCATCTCCTCAATGGTGACCTGCCGCCGCGCAAGGTCCTGCCGGTCCAGCGGCTCCAATGTCAGCGCCTCATTCGTGAAGAAGGTCACCTCGCCCCATTCCGGCAGAAGCTTTGCCTGATGAACAGACATCGGCCCCGTGGCGATCACGCCGATCCGCCCCCGGTCCAGCTCATAACCATGGCAATAGGGGCAGTGAAACACTGTCCGCCCCCAACGCTCCGCCAGCCCGGCAACCGGGGGAAGCTGGTCTGACACACCAGTGGCCAGCAGAATCCGCCGGCCGGCATGGCCTGCACCATCCGCCAGGGTCACGCTGAAACCATCCTTCGCGCCGGTGGCGGCACTCGCGGTCCCCTCCACCCACTCCAGGGTCGGATAGGCCTGCAGCTGTGCGCGGGCAGTCCGCGCGATCTCGCCCGGATCGGCCCCATCCTGCCCCAGGAAGCCGTGCGAACGTGCGGCGAAGCGGTTGCGCCGTTGGCCGGCATCGATCACCAGCACGCGCCTGCGCGCCCGCAAAAGCTGCAGGGCTGCCGCCATGCCGGCATAGCTGCCGCCGATCACGATCACATCATGCTGCATGTCTGTTCCTTTCCATCGCGCCTCGCCGCATGGAGGCGCCTGAAGTCCCGGGCGAGATCGGCCAGTGTGACCTCCGCAAAGCGCTCCAGCAGCAGCGCCTCGGCCTCGGCAAAGGCGCTGTCGAGCGCGATATTCACCGCCTGCTCGACCAGGCAATCGGGGTTCTCATGGCGATTGCCGATGGCGAACAGCATCGGTTCGCCCAGCGCCTCATGCAACTGGCGGAGCGTTATGGCCGAGATATCCACCGATATCCGCCATCCTCCCGCATGTCCGCGGTCCGAGCTCACCAGCCCGGCCGTACGCAACAGCCCCATGGTGCGGCGCACGACCACCGGATTGGTTCCAAGGCAAAGGCTGAGCGCTTCCGACGTCATCGGGCCTGGCCGTTCCGTCATGTGGAGCAGCGCATGCAGGACAAGAGAAAGGCGGCTGTCTCTATTCATGTAACTTTTATTGTTACATATCACACCAGACGTCAACACCCTTCCGATTGGCGCATTGACAAAATCAAAAAATGTTATGTTATAACGTATAGTATCACGCGACCGGGACGGGGAATCCCGGCTTGCGCCTATCTGTCGGAAGGGGTTTTCAGATGAGTATCGCGAAGACGAACCGAGGCGCCGGGCTGCTGCCAGCCCGCGCCGCGGTGGGGCTGTTGTCGCTGTGCGGAATGGCGGGTCTGGCACAGGCGGAGGAAATCCGACTGTCGCCGGTGGTGGTGACGGCGACAACCGCGGAGCAGGAGCAGCGCGACGCGCCGGCGACCATTTCCGTGGTCTCGGGGGACGATCTGCGCGAGCGGCCGGTGCAGGATATGGCGGAGGCGCTGCGCGGCGTCCCCGGCATCACCATCAGCGGCATCGGCCTTGGCCGGCGCGGCATCAGTATTCGCGGCATGCCGGTCGAGCACACGCTGATGCTGGTGGACGGACGGCGGATCAACAGCGCCGCCAGTGCCATCGCCCATGCCGACTACGATCTGAACTGGGTTCCCGTGGAAGCCATCGAGCGCATCGAGGTCGTGCGCGGGCCGATGTCCTCGCTCTATGGTTCGGATGCGCTGGGCGGCGTCGTAAACATCATCACCCGGCGGGCGACCGACCGTTGGAAGGGCAGCGTGTCGGTGAAGGGCGGCGTGCAGCAGGGCGATGGCGGCAATACCTACCAGGCGGGCACCTATGTCGGCGGTCCGCTGGTGCAGGACGTGCTCGGCCTCAGCGTCTATGCCGAGACACGCGGCCGTGGCGAGACGCCCGACGCCGCCGATCCCCGCCTGTCCGAGATCGAGCGGCGCGATGCCCGCACCGGCAGCGCCACCCTCACCTGGACGCCGGACAGTCAGCAGCGGATCGATCTGCCCCGGTGCTATGGCTCGGCAGAGCCTGCGCGCAATCCCTTGCAGACCGGCCCTGCCCCCTATGTCTATACCTCCACGGATGAGGTGGAACGCCGGCAGTTCGCCCTGTCGCATCGTGGCGACTGGGATTGGGGAAAGTCGGAGCTGCGCGCCTACCGGACCGAGCTGGAGCGCGAGAATTTGCGGACGCGGGGCGAGGTCAGCGGCCCGCACAAGCTGACCGATGACATCGTCGATGGCCATGTCAGCGTGCCGGCACTGGGCTGGAACACATTCACCTTCGGCGGCGAATTGCGGCGCGAACAGCTCGAAGATCCGACCGTTAACAGCCTCGGCACTGACGAAGCCGACCATCATGCGGTATTCCTGCAGGACGAGATCACGCTGTCCGACGATCTGTCCCTGCTGCTGGGCAACCGCGCCGACCGGCATGAGGAGTTCGGCTGGCATAATAGCCCACGTGCCTATCTGGTCTATCACCTGTCGGACGGACTGACCCTGAAGGGCGGTGTGGGCCGGGGCTTCAAGGCACCGACCCTGAAGCAGCTCTCGCCAGGCTACAGCGCCAGCGCGGCGGGCGGGCGCTTCACCATCGTCGGCAATCCGGATCTGAAGCCCGAAATCAACACCATGTATGAGGTCGGGGCGGAGTACGAGACACGCGGCTGGTCGCTGCGCGGAAGCCTGTTCCAGAACGATCTGGAGGATCTGATCGAGACCAGCTGCATCGCGTCGTGCGGCGTGCCGCGCGCCGAGCGCCGGACCTACAGCAATGTCGAGCGGGCACGCATCCGGGGGCTGGAGCTTGGCGGCGGTGTCGATCTGACATCCTGGCTGCGCTTCGATGCCAACTACACCTACCTCGACACGGAAAATCGCGGCACCGGTGCCGAACTGGCGGAACGGCCGCGCCATGCCGCCAATGCCAGCCTCACCTGGTTCGCCGATAACGGGATGCGTGCCCGGCTGGTCGGCGACTATACCGGCACCCAGCTGGTCAATGTGACGAGCGGAACCGAAAGGCTGCCGGACTATACGATCTGGTCGGTGGATATCGCCCAGCCGCTGACCGAGCAGGCGACCCTGCTGATCGGCCTGCAGAATCTGACCGATGAGCGGCTGGCCGAAAAGACCGCCAGCTTCCCCTATGCCGAGGCAGGGCGGCTACTCTGGGTTGGCCTGAACTACAGCTTCTGACCATGATGCGCATCGCCCTCCTGCTGCTGGCGGCATTGTTTACCGCAAGCATTCCCGCACAGGCCGGCGAGCGGGCCAGCCTCGTCATCCTGACCAACAGCTTCGTGCTGCCCGGCAAGCTGGACCGGCTCGCGGCGTGGGGCAGGGAGGCGGGCGTGCCGGTGCGCGCGGTCAATGTGGACCGTATGCCGGGCACGCCGGCCGAGTGGCTGGCCGGGGCCGGTCTGGCGATCCTCGACACGCCACGGCCGAACGATCTGGCGCAGGTTCAGCAGAAGCTCGGCGATGCGCTGGCCGTTGCCGGCGTGCCGTGGGTCCGGATCGGCGGCGGACGGCCAGCCTTCGAGGGTCTGCCGCCGGACCGCGCGCGGTTGCTGATCGGCTATTACGGCAATGGCGGCGAGGCCAATCTGCGCAACATGCTGGCAACCCTTTCCGCCTGGCATAGTGGCACCGATGCCGCGCAGGTACCGCCGCCCGTCGCCCTGCCGAAGACCGGCTTTCATCATCCGGCAGCGCCGCAACCCTTTGGCGGCGTTTCAGATTATCTCGCCTGGGGTGCAGGCCGCTGGCAGATGGACGCCCCGCGCGTTGCCTTCGCCATTCATCCCGGCACCCTGTCGAACATGCAGACGACGGTGGTCGATGCGCTGATCGCCGGCGCCGAGGCGCGCGGCCTCGTGCCGCTGGCCTTCTGGTTCGACGCCGCCGATCCGGAAGGCATTCAGGCCGTCCTCGGGGATGCCGGTCCGGTGGCGCTGGTCAATCTGCAGCATATGCAGAACGGCCCGGCCCGCAGCGCCGAATTCCTTTCTCTCGACATTCCGGTGCTGCAGGCCCTGGGCTATCGCCAGGGCGACCAGCAGGGCTGGCGCGCGGCGGAAAGCGGCGTACCGATGCATATGGTCGCCCCCTTCCTCAGCGTGCCGGAAGGCTGGGGCATGAGCGACCCGCTGGTGATCGAAGCGGTGGAGGCTGGCCAAAGCGTGCCCATCCCTGAGCAGATGAATGCGCTGCTCGACAAGCTGGCGGCGCTGGCCACGCTGCGCCACACGCCGCCGGCCGACAAGCGCCTGGCCTTACTGTTCTGGAACTATCCGGCGGGCGAGAAGAACCTGTCCGCCTCGCACCTGAATGTGCCGGCCAGCCTGGAGGCACTGACCGGCGCGCTGGCCGAGGCCGGCTATAGCGTGCCGGCCACCGGGGAGGCGGCGCTGATCGGGGCCGGGCAGGCGATGCTGGGCGGGCTGTACCGGCCGGAGACGCTGGATGCGTTGCTGGAAGCCGGACTGGCCGAGGCCTTCCCGCTCCGCCGCTACTGGGACTGGCTGGAAACGCTGCCGGCGGCCGCCTGGACTCCGCTGCTCGACCGCTGGGGGCTGCCGAACAGCCATTGGGCGGTGCGCCAGGTCGGCGGTGAACCGCATTTCGTGATCCCGCGCCTGAAGCTGGGAAATCTGCTGGTCCTGCCGCAGCCGCCGCGCGGCGGAAAGCCCGGCCATGCCTATCATGACGGGCGCGAGCCGCCAGATCATTTCTACCTCGCCGCCTATCTGTTCCTGCGTGAGGGCCATGGTGCCCACGCGCTGATCCATTTCGGCACGCATGGCACGCAGGAATGGCTGCCGGGCAAGGATCGCGGACTGTGGACCGGCGACTACCCTTTCCTCGCACTTGGCGCGATGCCGGTCTTCTACCCCTATATCCAGGACAATATCGGCGAGGCGATCCAGGCCAAGCGGCGCGGCCGGGCGGTCACGGTCAGCCATCAGACGCCGCCCTTCGCGCCGGCCGGCCTGTATGACGAGCTGCGCGACCTGCACGCCCTGATCCATGAATATGGGCAGCTGGCGGAAGGTGCCGTGCGCGACCGCACCGAGGCGCAGATCCGCGAGGCCGCCATCGCCGCCGAGCTGCATAAAGACATTGGCTGGGAGGAAGCCGCCATCATTGCCGATTTCCCCGGCTTCTTCCGCGCCCTGCACGATCAGCTGCACGCGCTGGCCGCGGCCGCAATGCCGCTGGGCCTGCACCGCTTCGGCCTGCCGGCGGCACCGGAACACCGCCTCAGCACCGTGATGCAGCAGCTGGGCGAGCCCTATTACAAACTGGTCTCCGACGAGCCGGAGGAGCTGTTCGTCGAGGATTTCCAGGCGCTGGCGGAGAATCCCGCCTACCGCCTGCTGCACCGGCATCTGCGCGACGGCGCGCCGCTGGAGGAGATCGCTGACCCGACGCTGCGCGAGATGGTGGCGCTGGCGATGGAGCGCGACCGCCGGCTCGCCGAAACCGGCGAGATCGAGGCGCTGCTGGCGGGCCTCGCCGGCCGGTTCGTGGCGCCCGGTTCGGGCGGCGATCCGATCCGCAATCCCGACGTACCGAGCGGTCGGAACCTCTACGCTTTCGAGCCCGACAAGATCCCGACCCGCGCCGCCTATGCGGCGGGCGGCGAGGCGCTGAACATGCTGATCGACAGTTTCCGCGCGGAGAATCAGGGCCGCGCGCCGGAGAAGCTGGCCTTCTCTTTGTGGTCGTCGGAGGCGCTGCGTCATCTCGGCGTGCTGGAAAGCCAGGTGCTGCACGCGCTGGGGCTGCAGCCGGTCTGGGACGAGGGCGGCCGGGTGCGCGCGCTGGAGATCGTGCCGGCGGTGGAGCTGGGCCGGCCGCGCATCGATGTGGTGCTGCAGGTCACCAGCGTCTATCGCGACCAGTTCGACGGCTTCATGCGGCTGCTGGCCGATGCCATCGATCGGCTGGCACAGCTGGAAGAACCAGGCAATGCGGTCGCCGCGAACACAAGGCTGCTGGCCGACAGGCTGATGGCGCAGGGTGTGCCCGGGGACCGGGCCCAGCAGCTTGCCAGCCTGCGGCTGTTCGGCAATCAGCCCGGGGACTATGGCAGCGGCCTGACCGAGCGGGTGCTCGCCTCCACCGAGTGGGAGGAGGATGCACCGCTGGCCGAAGCCTTCCTCGAGCGGCTGAACTACGCCTTCGGGGCGCAGGAATGGGGGCTGCGACCGGAGGATGAAAATCTGTTCGCCAGCCAGCTGAAGGGCACCGACGCGGCCGTGCTGGCGCGCTCCTCCCGGCTGTATGGCATGCTGGCGACCGACCATCCGTTCGAATATCTGGGCGGTCTCGCGCTGGCGGTCCGGCATCTCGATGGTGCCTCGCCCGCGCTCTATGTCTCCGATCTGCGTGAAGCCCAGCCGAAGATGACGGCCGCCGCCCGCTTCATCGCCGATGAGCTGCGCGGCCGCTATCTCAACCCGCACTGGATGAAGGCGATGCAGGCGGAAGGCTATGCCGGCACGCTGGAGATGCTGAATCTCGTGAATAATGTCTGGGGCTGGCAGGCCACCGCGCCGGAGACCGTGCGCGCCGACCAGTGGCAGGCGATCCACGACAGTTACGTCATGGACAGCCGCAATCTGGGCCTCGCGGACTGGTTCGAGCAGCACAACCCCTCGGCCCAGCGCCAGCTCGTCGAGCGGCTGGCCGAGGCGATCCGCAAGGGCTACTGGGACGCCGCGGACGAGACCCGCCAGCAACTCACCGAACGCTGGCAGCAGCTTGCCGCGCTGGAGACCGCCGATGCGACCGCCAGCGCCACACCCTTGGCCACCCGCGCCTTCCTGGAGGCGATGGCAGTGGGCTATGGCCTCGATCTGGCCGGCGGCAGCGCGCAACCGGAGCCCGCGAATGCCGAAGCCGCCATCGAACCGGTGAGCGGCCGGGTGCTGGAAGCTGTCAGCGCCACGCCATCGCCAACCGGCTGGGACTGGGCGCCCTGGCTGGGCGGGCTTGGCCTGTTTTCCTGTTTCCTTGGCGGGGCGCTGTGGCAACGCCATCGCCCCTTTTCCGTCGCCCCCTCTTCCCTCGCATAGGTGGTTCTTAAGTCGATGACGATGTTCGAAACCGGGCTGTACGAGATTGCCCGCCTGTTCCTGCTGCCGGTCCTGGTGCTGATTCTGGTGGCGCTGATCTACAGCTTCTGGTCGCTGGGGCGCTTCGCCATGGAGGCATGGCAGCGCCGGCGGCCGGGCTATGTCTCGCCGCTGGCCGTGCATCACCGCAAGACGGGCTGCGCCAGCCCCGATCTGGAGCTGTGGATCGTGCAGCATCTGGAATGGCTGCGCATCGTCGCGCGCAGCGCGCCGATGCTGGGGCTGGTGGCGACCATGATCCCGATGGGCCCGGCCCTGCTGGCGCTCAGCCGCAATGAGGCGCAGGGCGTTGGCGAGAATATGGTCGTCGCCTTCTCCGCCGTGGTGCTGGCCCTGGTCAGCGCCAGCATCGCTTTCTTCGTGCTGACCTTCCGCCGCCGCTGGCTGCTGCAGGAATTGCGGCGCATCGAGATCGCGCGGGAGGCAGCCTGATGCGCTTCCTGGAAAGCGACGAGCTGGACGACCCCATCCTCTCCGTCGTCAATCTGGTCGATCTGTTCCTCGTCGTCATCGCGGTGCTGATGATCGTCATTCTGCGCAACCCGCTGAACCCGTTCAGCACCGACAAGGTGGTGGTGGTCGAGCGGCCGGGCGAGGCCGACATGCGCATCACCGTGAAGGAAGGCGAGGAGCTGACGCGCTATGAGGCGTCGGGCGAGATCGGCGAGGGCCAGGGCGTGCGCGCCGGCGTGACCTACCGGCTGCCCGATGGCCGGATGATCTATGTCCCGGAATGACTAGGCGGCGAAGCAGGCTATTGCCGCCCGACAGTATTGTTATGTTATAACATGTATTATCAAATGCCCGGTTCCAGCCATATGCGAGACACCGATGACCGCCCGACAGTCTGATCCCCAAGCGACCGATCCCCGCCTGCCCGTCACCGTTCTTTCCGGTTTCCTGGGGGCCGGGAAGACGACCTTGATGAACCACGTCCTGAACAACCGCGAGGGCCGGCGCGTCGCGGTGATCGTGAACGACATGAGCGAGGTGAATATCGACGCCGACCTGATCCGCGAGGGCGGTGCCGATCTCAGCCGCACCGAGGAAACCCTGGTCGAGATGACCAATGGCTGCATCTGCTGCACCCTGCGCGACGACCTGCTGAACGAGGTGCGGCGCCTGGCCGAGGATGGCCGCTTCGACTATCTGCTGATCGAATCGACCGGCATTTCCGAACCGCTGCCGGTGGCCGCCACCTTCGACTTCCGCAGCGAGGAGGGCGACAGCCTGTCCGATGTCGCGCGGCTGGACACGATGGTCACCGTCGTTGATGCGGCCAATCTGCTGCGCGACTATGCCTCGGCCGATTTCCTGAGGGATCGCGGCGAATCGCTGGGCGAGGAGGATGAGCGCAGCCTCGTCAATCTGCTGGTCGAGCAGATTGAATTCGCCGACGTGGTGATCCTGAACAAGATTGATGTGGCAACGCCGGAGGCGCTGGATGCCGCCCGCAAGATCATCCGCGCCCTGAACCCGGATGCGGAGCTGATCGAGACCAGCCAGTCGCGCGTGGCGCTGGACAAGGTGCTGGATACCGGCCGCTTCGATTTCGACAAGGCGCAGGAGCACCCGCTCTGGTTCAAGGAACTCTATGGCTTCGCCGACCACACGCCCGAGAGCGAGCAGTATGGCGTGCGCAGCTTCACCTATCGCGCCCGCCAGCCCTTCCATCCCCGGAAGTTCTTCGACTTCGTGAATGCCGACTGGCCCGGCGTGATCCGCGCCAAGGGGCATTTCTGGCTGGCCACCCGGCCGGACTGGGTCGGCGAGCTCAGCCAGGCCGGCGCGCTGGTGAAGCATGAGGCGATGGGTTTCTGGTGGACCAGCGTGCCGAAGGAACGCTGGCCCGACGATCCGGAATGGCGCCGGCATATCGCCCGCGCCTGGGATGCGGTCTATGGCGACCGGCGGCAGGAGATCGTCTTCATCGGCGCCCATATGGACGAGGCCGAGATCCGCCGCCGGCTGGATGCCTGCCTGCTGGGAGACGCCGACGCCCTCACGCTCGATTTCGACGTATGGAAAGAGCTGGAAGACCCGTTCCCGGTCTGGCGGCGGGCGGTATCATGATCCTGAACCGCGCCGGACTGCCGCCGGCCGACGGCCAGCCGGTCGTCGAGTGCCGCAACCCTGCCGGGCTGTCGGCCATCACCCGGCCGGGCACGGCGCTTACCCTCTGGCGGCGCAGGCTGCCCGCTGGCCTGGCCGACTGGCTGGCGGCGCAGGATAGGGAACATCTGCCGCACAGCCGTCTGCTCGTCCGGCCAGCCGATACCCGCCGTGCGGTGGCTTCTGCCATGGAACAATCCGGACTGCCGGCCGGGCCGATGCGCGACTGGCTGGTCAGCGATATCGAGGCTCTGACACGCGCCTTCGCCGCTATTACCGCCAACGAGACGGTCGATATCAGGCTGGAGGCCGTGAGCCACGATTCCTGCTGGAAGTTCCATCGCGACTATGTGCCGGTGCGGCTGCTGACGACATATCGCGGCCCGGCGACGGAATGGATTGCCCCCGCCCATGCCGAGGCTGCCCTGCAGGCGCAGAAGGATTATAACGGCCCCATCGAGCGGTTAGAGGCCGGCGATGTCGCGATCTTCAAGGGCAAGATGGCGGCCGACGCGGACGGCATCGTCCACCGCTCCCCGCCCATCGCCGGAACCGGCCAGACGCGCCTCCTGCTGTGCTTGAACAGCCCGTCCGACGTTTCGCCGGAGCCGTGGAGCTCATCATAAGGTGGGGAAAGGCTGTATCTCGCATGTCGCGGTAAGCATGTGTGCTTACCTCCTGCTTACCCGCTTGCCACGATGCTCAGTGCCCCAAACACGAGAACGCCGCCAAGTCACTGACTTAGCGGCGTTTTTGTTGGTTGCGGGGGCAGGATTTACCGCTTGTTCGCTTTGCTCCT
>NZ_JAKUSO010000077.1:0-13864 GCF_022449305.1 Oceanibaculum sp.
GGCGCAAGGGCGGCTCCAAGATGTTCGTCGAGGTTGGCAGCCGGGTCTCCATCGAGGATCTGCTGCGCGGCATCATCGTGCAGTCGGGCAATGATGCCTGCATCGTGGTCGCGGAAGGCATCGCCGGATCGGAGGAAGCCTTCGCCGACATGATGACGGAGGCGGCGCGCAAGATCGGCATGGAGAAGAGCGTCTTCCGCAATGCCACCGGCTGGCCCGATGACGATCACGTCATGACGGCGCGCGAGCTGGCGATCCTGGCGCAGCGCATCATCGCGGATTTTCCTGAATATTATCATTACTATGCAGAGACAAGCTTCACCTATAACGGCATCCGCCAGGGCAACCGGAACCCGCTGCTCTACACCATGAATGGCGCGGATGGGCTGAAGACCGGCCACACGGAAGCCTCGGGCTATGGCCTCACTGCCTCGGCCAAGCGGGACGGGCGCCGCATCATCATGGTGGTGAACGGCCTGCCCAGCATGAATGCCCGCTCGCAGGAATCCAGCCGGCTGATGGACTGGGCGTTCCGCGAATTCGAGGCGCTGAGCCTGTTCAAGTCCGGCGAGACCGTGGAGCAGGCGGAAATCTGGATGGGTGACGAGCGAACCGTACCGCTGGTGACGGCGGCTGATATCACTATCACCGTGCCCAAGGCGGCGCGGCGCAGCATGGTGGTCAGCGCGGTCTATGACGGGCCGGTCGCAGCGCCGGTGAAGCAGGGCGACCGGATCGCCACGCTGCGCATCACCCTGCCCAAGGGGGAGACCATGGATTATCCGCTGCTGGCTGGCGCCGATGTGGAGGAACTGGGCCTGTTCGGCCGGATGCTGGCGGCCGCCCAGCATCTGGCGTTCGGCCCGCGCTGACGGCGCATGTCCGGTAACAGCGGAACGCCGCGCGGCCGCTTCATCACGCTGGAAGGCGGAGAGGGGGCCGGCAAATCGACCCAGATAGGCCGGCTGGCCGACTGGCTGTCGTCGCGCGGCATCGCAGTGGAAACCACGCGGGAGCCCGGCGGCGCACCGGGCGCCGAGGCGATCCGCGAGCTGATTGTGAAGGGCAGCATTGAGCGCTGGGACGCCATGGCCGAGGCGCTGCTGATGACGGCGGCGCGGCGCATGCATGTCGAGCAGCGTATCCGCCCGGCGCTGGAAGCCGGCCGCTGGGTCATCTGTGACCGGTTTTCCGATTCCACCATGGCCTATCAGGGCTATGCGCACGGTCTGGGGCGGGAGTCTGTCGAACAGCTCCAGCAGATTGCCATCGGCGGTCTGAAGCCGGATCTAACGCTGATCCTCGACCTGCCGGTCGAGGCCGGTCTGGCCCGTGCCCACGCACGAGGGACTGGCGAGGACCGGTTTGAACGCATGGGATACGACTTCCATCGCCGTCTGCGCGACGGCTTTCTCGACATCGCCCGGGGCGAGCCGGAGCGGTGCGTGGTGATCGACGCGACAGCCGACATTGATATGGTTGCTGTCGCGATCCGCGACGCGGCTGCCAGCAAGTTCGGGCTGGAAAAGCCGTGAGCACGGAAGACCAGGCCTGGCCGGAGCCGCGCGCCAGCAGCCTGCTTGTCGGGCAGGAAGCGGCGGAGGCGACCTTTCTGGCGGCCTGCCGCAGCGGGAAACTGCCGCATGCCTGGCTGATCGCCGGCCCGCCCGGCATCGGCAAGGCCAGCTTCGCCTACCGCATCGCCCGTTATGCCCTGAATGGCAGCATTGAAGGGCCGGCGCAGGATGCCGGGCCATCGCTGTTCGGCGATGCCCTGCCTGCCAGTGAAGACGAAGGCCTCGGCGTCGATCCCGACAGCATCGTGTTCCGGCAGGTCGCGGCTGGCAGCCATCCTGACCTGCTGAGCGTCGAACGCGGCATCAACGAGCGTACCAAGAAGGAACGCAGCGAAATCGTCGTCGAGGATGCGCGGCGCGTTGCCGGCTTCCTGCACAAGACGGCCTCCGGCAGCGGCTGGCGCGTGGTGGTGATCGACAGCGTCGATGAGATGAACCGCAATGCCGCCAATGCCATCCTGAAGATATTGGAGGAACCGCCGGCAAACGCCCTGCTGCTGCTGGTCAGCCACAGCCCGGGCCGGCTGCTGCCGACGATCCGCTCGCGCTGCCGGCTGCTGCGGCTGTCCCCGCTGGGCGAGGCGGATATGGACCGGCTGCTGGCGCACTACCTGCCGGAAGAGACGGGCGAGAACCGCCTGCTGCTGACCCGCCTGGCGGAAGGCAGCATCGGCGGCGCCATCGCGTTGCATGCCGCAGGCGGCATGGCACTGTACCGCGATCTGGTCGGACTGCTGGCAGGCCTGCCCGATCTGGAGGCGCGCAAGCTGCACGCCTTCGCCGGCCGGTTCGAACGAGCCGGCAATGAGGATGCCTTCCAGACCGCCATGGCGCTGCTGGCCGACTGGATCGCCCGGCTGGCCCGCGCCAAGGGGCTGGGGCAGCTGCCGCAGCCCATCCTAGCCGAGGAAGAACTGGCGCTGCGGCGCCTCGCCTCGTTGCACAGCCTTGATCGCTGGCTGGAGCTATGGGAGAAAGTGCGGCATCTGACGGCCCGCACCGATGCCATCAACCTGGACCGCAAGCAGGTGGTGATCGGCGCTTTCCTTGCGCTGCAGGGAACGGGCTGAACCTTCGCTGGAGACAAGCAGAGCATGTCGGGGTCCGCGCCGAAGACCTTTTATATCACCACGGCCATTTCCTATCCGAATGGCGCGCCGCATATCGGCCACGCCTATGAGGCGATTGCCAGCGACGTGATCGCGCGCTTCAAGCGGCTGGACGGCTATGAGGTGCGGTTCCTGACCGGCACCGACGAGCATGGCCAGAAGATGCAGCAGACCGCCGCCAAGGCCGGCATCACCCCGCGCGAGCTGGCCGACGAGATGGCGCCGAAGTTCCAGAACATGGTGCGGCATCTGAACATCTCCAACGACGATTTCATCCGCACGACGGAGCCCCGGCACTATGCCTCCGTGCAGGAGCTGTGGGGTCGCATGCAGGCGGCCGGCGACATCTATCTCGGTAAGTATGGTGGCTGGTACTCAGTGCGCGACGAGGCCTATTTCGGCGAGGACGAGCTGACCCGGCAGCCGGACGGCACGCGCCTGGCGCCGACCGGATCGCCGGTCGAATGGGTGGAGGAGGAGAGCTATTTCTTCAAGCTGTCGGCCTATCAGGACCGGCTGCTGGCCTATTACGAGGCCAATCCCGGCTTCATCCAGCCCGATGGGCGGCGCAACGAGGTGGTCAGCTTCGTGAAGGCTGGGCTTAAGGACCTCTCGGTCTCGCGCACCACCTTTGACTGGGGCGTGCCGGTGCCGGGCGATCCCCGGCATGTCATGTATGTCTGGGTCGATGCGCTGACCAACTACATCACCGGTCTGGGCTATCCCGACCGCGAGGGCGAGGCTTTCCGAAAGTTCTGGCCCGCCGATGTGCATGTGATCGGTAAGGATATCGTGCGCTTCCACGCCATCTACTGGCCGGCCTTCCTGATGTCCGCCGACCTGCCGCTGCCGAAGCGCGTGTTCGGCCATGGGTTCCTGACCAACCGCGGCGAAAAGATGTCGAAGTCGGTCGGCAATGTCATCGACCCGATCGCCATGGCCGATACCTATGGCGTGGATCAGATCCGCTATTTCTTCTGCCGCGAGGTGCCGTTCGGCCAGGATGGCAGCTACAGCCATGAGGCGCTGGTGAACCGGATCAATGCCGACCTCGCCAATGATTTCGGCAATCTGGCGCAGCGCTCGCTGTCGATGATCGCCAAGAATTGCGGCGGCGTGGTGCCGGAACCGGGCGATTTCAGCGATGCGGACAAGGCGATCCTGGCCCAGTCGGACGGCATGCTGGCCAAGGCCCGCGCGGCGATGGAAGGCTACGAGATCCACAATATGCTGGCCGAGGTCTGGGCGCTGATCGGCGAGGCCAACCGCTATTTCGCTGGCGAGGCCCCCTGGGCGCTGAAGAAGACCGACCCGAAGCGCATGGAAACCGTGCTCTATGTCACCGCCGAGCTGATCCGGCAGGCCGCAATTCTGGCTCAGCCGGCGACGCCGACCGCTGCTGCGCGGATGCTCGACCTGCTGGCCCTGCCGGAAGACGCCCGCAGCTTCGCAAGCCTTAGTGCCGGCGGGCGGCTGAAGCCCGGAACCGCCCTGCCGGCCCCGGCGCCGGTCTTCCCGCGCTGGGTGGAAGAGGAAGCACCGAAAGGGGAGGCCTGATGCTGGTCGACAGCCATTGCCATCTCGACTTTCCGGATTTCGGGGAGGAGCTGGACGCGGTTGTCGCCCGCGCCCGCGCCGCCGGCATCGGGCGCATGGTGACGATCTGCACCAAGATCACCGAGTTCGAGCGCGTCCGTGCCATCGCCGAGCGCTATGACGATATCTATTGCACCGTCGGCATCCACCCGCATGAGGCGGACAGCCAGCCGGAGATAGATACCGCGCGGCTGGTCGAGGCGGCGCGCCATCCGAAGGTCGTCGGCATCGGCGAGACTGGCCTGGACTATTTCTACGAGCACAGCGCCCGTGTGGCCCAGCAACGCAGCTTCCGCGCCCATATCCAGGCATCGCGGGAAACCGGCCTGCCGCTGGTCGTCCATACGCGTGACGCCGACGAGGACACGGTGGCGATCCTGAAGGACGAGATGGGGCAGGGAGACTACCCCGGCCTGATCCATTGTTTCAGCTCCTCGGCCTGGCTGGCGGGGGAGTGCCTGAAACTAGGATTGTATATTTCACTGTCCGGCATCGTCACCTTCAAGAAGGCGGAGGAACTGCGCGAGACGGTGAAGGCACTACCGCTGGACCGGATTCTGGTCGAGACCGATTCGCCGTATCTCGCGCCGGTGCCGCACCGCGGAAAGCGCAATGAACCGGCCTTCGTTGCCCATACGGCGAAGGTCGTGGCGGAGCTGAAGGGGGTCGGCATGGCCGAGATCGAGGCCCGCACGACCGAGAATTTCCTACATCTTTTCAATAAGGTGCCGGCGCCGGCCCAGATTTCCGGTTAAGGCGCTACCATGCGCATTACCATCCTCGGCTGCGGTTCTTCCACCGGCGTGCCGATGATCGGCGGAAACTGGGGAAACTGCGATCCCGCCAACCCGAAAAACCGCCGGCGGCGCGCCTCCATCCTCGTCCAGCACGAGCAGACTACCCTGCTGGTCGACACCCCGCCGGACCTGCACGACCAGCTGGTGGACGCCAATGTGCAGGATGTCACGGCCATACTCTATACCCATGCCCATGCCGACCATGTGCATGGCATCGACGAGGTGAGGGGGTTGAACCTGCTGACCGGGCGCTGGATCGACTGCCATGCCGATGCGGCCACCCTGGACGCCATCGGCAAGCGCTTTGGCTATGTCTTCAAGCCGATCGAGAAGGACTACTTCTACAAACCCTGCCTGACACCGCATGTGATCGACGGGCTGTTCCAGGTCGGCAGTATCCGTGTGACGCCGTTCGAACAGGATCATGGCTATTCTGTTTCAACAGGTTTTCGGTTCGATATGCCGAATAAAATGAGCGCTGCCTACTCGACGGACGTGGCTTTCCTGTCCGACGCGGCGCTCGACCTGCTGCACGGTGTCGATGTCTGGATCGTCGATTGCCTCCGCTTCGAGCCGCACCCGACCCATGCGCATTTCGAGCGCACGATGGAGTGGGTAGCGCGGGTGAAGCCGGGCAGGGCGGTCCTGCACCACATGAACCACCAGGCCGATTACGAGGCGCTGCGCGCGGCCTGTCCGCCCGGTGTGGAGCCGGGCTATGACGGGCTGGTGATCGAGGGCTAGCGGAATGTCCCGGCCTCGAACTCCCGCAGGGCGCGGCTGACATCCTCGATCAGCGGCAGCGACCCGGCCAGCTCCGGATAGAAGGCCAGCAGGATGGCGATATGGCCGGTATCAGCATATTCGACATGGCGGACCGGGCGGTTTTCCGCGCGCAGGGCCTTGGCCAGCTCCTGTGAATTCACCGGATAGACCGTGCCGTCGTCGGTGCCGTGCAGCAGCAGTATCGGCGGCGCGCGGTCAGTCACGAAACTGACTGGCTGGGCCTCTTCCTGCGTCTCCGCCGTGGCGAAGATATCGCGGGTCGATCTGTACTTCATTGGATCGAAGGCATAGGGGCCGGCCAGCCCGAAGAATCCCTTGATGATATCGGTATCCAGCCCTTCAGCCTGCAGGTAGCGCCGGTCCAGCGCCAGCATCGCGCCCAGATGCGCGCCGGCGGAATGGCCGCCCAGATACAGCCTGTCAGGGTCGCCGCCATAGCGCCCGGCATTCTCGTGCACCCAGCGCAGCGCCCGGGCGCCATCCTCAATGAATCCGGGAAAGCTCACCGCCGGATACAGCCGGTAATCCGGAATCACCACGACATAGCCGCGCTTCACCAGCGCCTCGGCCACGAAGCGGTAATCCCCACGGTCGCCATTCTTCCAGCCACCGCCATAGAAGAACACCACCACCGGATGCCCGGTGCCGTTCTCCGGCCGGTGAATATCGAGCCGCTGCCGGCTGTGCGGTCCATAGGCGATATCCTCTGCGACCGGATAATCCTGCGTCAGCAGTGCCGCGTTCAGCGTCGCCAGCCCGGAACACCCGGACAGCAGCGAGGCGACCAGGGCAGGGATCGCCGAGAGTTTCAGCGCGCGCGCCAGAACAAGCACCGACATGGGCTACAGGCTTTCGATTATCTCCGTATAAGAAGCTCTCAGCTCGGTCGTTTTCCGCGCAAGTCGAGGCCTGATCGCCTATGGTGCGGCCATGACAGACGGGTCAGACTTTTTCAGAGGCCGGAATTTGCGGGTCGGGTTCTACGATCTGCTGTTCGGGCGCGCCTCGAACCTGATCGGCGAGGCGGAGTTCTATCGCGACTTCACCGCCGGCACCCGCAGCGTTCTCGAAGCCGCCTGCGGCAGCGGCAGGCTGTTTCCAGCACTGGGAGCACCGGGCCGCCTGCTTGTCGGCTTCGATGCCTCGGTGGAGCTCCTGCAGCAGGCCCAGACCCATTATGACGGTAATACCCACCTCGGACAGCCGTTACTGTGCGCCCAGCGGATGGAGGATTTCGCCTTCGGTTGCCGGTTCCAGCGGATCGTCGTCGGCTATTACGGCCTCAGCTATGTGCTGGATCCGGACGGGCGGCGCAGCTTCCTGCAGCGCATTGCCGATCATCTGACGCCGGATGGCCAGGCCGTGCTGCATCTGCCGGACGCCGATCTGCTGCGCCGGCCGGTGCCGCAGGCCGAGATCGACGCCCAGCGCGGCAGCCTGGTGCTGAAAAAAGAGGCGTCGGGATTTAGCGGCAGACTGGCGTACCAGACCACGGAGAACCGCGTGGTGGAGAATGGGAGCGTCCATATCACGGCGCTGGCATTCTCGCTGCTGGATGAATCCGGGGCGGTGCTGCGCGAGGAAGAAGCCGCCATGCATTATGCGATCCTCGACCGCCAGGACATCGTGAGCCTGGCGGCATCCGCCGGCTTGAGGCTGACGGACTGCCGCAGGGGCTTTGCCGATGATATAGAGAGCGAACTGATCGTCACGCTGGCCCATGTCTGAAAAATATTTTCCATAATATACATTATGCGATAATTGATGATGCTATCAGGTACCCCGTATCCGGGGGTTTCATCCCCGCCCCGATATGGTTACTCTCCCGCACCGGTTGACACAAAATCCGCATCGCATCTCATGACCGCACCGATCGACAGGCTTCTCGGGATCATGGCGCGCCTGCGCGCGCCGGACGGCTGCCCGTGGGATCGTGCGCAGGATTTCGCCAGCATCGCGCCCTACACCATCGAGGAAGCGTACGAAGTCGACGACGCGATCCGCCAGGGCGATATGGGACAGCTGCGCGAGGAGCTGGGCGACCTCCTCCTCCAGGTCGTGTTCCATGCACAGATGGCCAGGGAAGACGGGCATTTCGATTTCGACGCCGTGGCGACCGCGATCTCCGACAAGCTGGTCGAGCGCCACCCGCATGTCTTCACCGACGCGGCGGCGGACACTGCCGAGGCCGTTAAGCTCACCTGGGAAGAGCTGAAGGCCGCCGAGCGCGCCCGCAAGGCCGAGGCAAAAGGCAGGACGGCCAGCATTCTCGACGATGTCGGCCGCGCCCTACCCGCGCTGATGCGTGCGGAAAAGCTGCAGAAGCGCGCCGCGCGTGTCGGTTTCGACTGGCCGGACACCGACCAGGTGATCGCCAAGATCGAGGAAGAGCTGGCGGAACTGAAGCACGAGCTTGCCGCCGGCACCCGCAACGCCGCGAACATCCATGAGGAGATGGGCGATCTGCTGTTCGCCCTCACCAACCTCGCCCGGCATCTGAAGGTCGATCCGGAGCTTGCCTTGCGCGACTGCAATGCCAAGTTCGAGAGGCGATTCACCTTTATCGAATCGACCCTGGCCGCCGACGGGCGTGCGCCCGACCAGGCCAGCCTCGAAGAGATGGAAGCGCTCTGGCAGCGCGCCAAGAGCGAGGAAAAACTCAAGAAATCCGCTTAACCATCTGACTTTCCGATTGAAACAGAGGATAGACCCATGTCCCAGCTTACCGTGTTCATCACCGGCGCCACCGCCGGCTTCGGCGCCGCCACCGCCCGCCGCTTCGCCAAGGACAAGCACAAGCTGATCCTGACCGGCCGCCGCGCCGAGCGGCTGGAGGCGCTGAAGAAGGAACTGGACACCGACGTCCACATCATTCCGCTGGATGTGCGTGACGAGAAGGCGGTGCGTGCCGCCGTCGCCGCCCTGCCCGACAATTTCAAGAATGTCGATGTGCTGGTGAACAATGCCGGCCTGGCCCTGGGTCTGGAGCCGGCCCATCAGGTCGCCATGAGCGACTGGGAAACCATGATCGACACCAACATCAAGGGGCTGCTCTACTGCACCCAGGCGCTGCTGACCGGCATGGTCGAGCGCGGCAAGGGCCATGTCATCAATCTGGGCTCCGTCGCCGGCAGCTACCCCTATCCGGGCGGCAATGTCTATGGCGCCACCAAGGCCTTCGTGAAGCAGTTCTCGCTGA
Organism: Oceanibaculum sp.; assembly: GCF_022449305.1. NCBI lineage: Bacteria > Pseudomonadati > Pseudomonadota > Alphaproteobacteria > Rhodospirillales > Oceanibaculaceae > Oceanibaculum > Oceanibaculum sp. The sequence continues at coordinate 9,065 of NZ_JAKUSO010000077.1, forward strand.
ATCTGCGCGCCGATCTGGTCGGCCAGAACATCCGCGTCACTGACGTCGAGCCGGGCCTGGCCGAAAGCGAGTTCTCGGTGGTGCGCTTCAAGGGCGATGCCGACAAGGCGAAGGACGTCTACAAGGGCACCGATCCGATCACCCCGGACAATGTCGCCGAGGTGATCTACTTCACCGCCACATTCCCGGCCAATGTGAACATCAACCGCATCGAACTGATGGCCGCCTGTCAGGCCTTCAGCCCGTTCAACGTCGTCCGCAAGTAAGCGGCTGCCCGTCTCACTGTCGTCACCCCCGGACTTGATCCGGGGGTCCAGGGGCGGTGCCCTGCCTGCATCCTTCGAGAAAGTGGCACCTGGATTGCCGGGTCAAGCCCGGCAATGACACCTAGAGGAAGTGCCACGCTACTGCCCCCGCCAGCCGGCGGGGGTTTTCTTATGCGGCAATTTTCGCCAGTTCGCCCAGCAGATGGTTCAGCCCGGCGACGCGCTTGTCGGGCTGGCCCCAGGGCCGCTTGCAGACCAGCTTGTGGTCGGGGCGCAGCTGCACGCTGCCCGCCTGCCTGCCGATGAACTGCACCAGGCCGCCCGGATTGGCGAAGCTGTTGTTACGGAAGGACAGCACCGCCCCCTTCGGCCCGGCAGCCACCTTGTCAATGCCCGCCTGCCGGCACAGCCGCTTGATGGCGACGATCTGCAGCAGGTTCTCCACCTCCTCCGGCAGCGGGCCGAACCGGTCGATCATCTCGGCGGCGAAGCCGTCGATCTCCTGCCGGTCCATCAGCGTGGCGATGCGGCGGTAAAGGCCCAGCCTGACCGACAGGTCCGCGACATAGGCCTCCGGGATCAGCACCGGCATGCCGATGGCGATCTGCGGCGTCCACTCCTCCTCGGCGGCGGCGGCGTCAGCCCCGCTGCGCAGCTCGGCAATCGCCTCCTCCAGCAGGTGCTGGTACAGCTCGACGCCGACCTCCTTGATATGGCCGGACTGCTCCTCGCCCAGCATGTTGCCCGCGCCCCGGATATCGAGGTCGTAGGAAGCCAGTGAGAAGCCCGCCCCCAGCGTATCCAGCGTCTGCATCACCTCCAGCCGCTTCACCGCGTTCGGCGTCAGCTTCATGTGCGGGTGCAGCGTCAGATAGGCATAGGCGCGGGTCTTGGAGCGCCCGACCCGGCCACGCAGCTGGTAGAGCTGCGCCAGCCCGAACATGTCAGCCCGGTGGATGATCAGCGTGTTGGCCGAGGGGATATCCAGGCCGGATTCGACAATGTTGGTCGAGAGCAATATGTCGAAGGCGCCATCGGTGAAGCGCGTCATCACCTCTTCCAGTTCACTGGCCGGCATCTGGCCATGGGCAACGGCGAGTTTGCACTCCGGCACCAGCTCACGCAGCCGTTCGGACACCTTCGCCAGATCCTCCAGCCGCGGGCAGACATAGAAGCTTTTGCCGCCGCGATAATGCTCGCGCATGATCGCCTCGCGGATGATCACGCTGTCATAGGGCATGACGAAGGTGCGTACCGCCAGCCGGTCCACCGGCGGGGTGGCGATGATGCTCATCTCGCGGACGCCGGCCAGCGCCATCTGCAGGGTACGCGGGATCGGCGTCGCGGTCAGCGTCAGCACATGAATGTTGGCGCGGATTTCCTTCATCCGCTCCTTCTGCGCCACGCCGAAATGCTGTTCCTCATCGACGATCAGCAGGCCAAGCCGCTTGAAGGACACGCTTTTTGCCAGCAGGGCGTGGGTGCCGACGACGATATCGACCGACCCGTCGGCAAGGCCCGCCTTGGCCTCCTTCGCCTCCTTGGCCGTGACCATGCGCGACAACTGCTCGACGCGCACCGGCAGCCCCTGGAAACGCTCCTTGAAGGTCTTGAAATGCTGGCGTGCGAGCAGCGTGGTCGGCACCGCCACGGCGACCTGCATGCCGGCCATCACGGCAACGAAGGCGGCGCGCAGTGCCACCTCGGTCTTGCCGAAGCCGACATCGCCGCAGACCAGCCGGTCCATCGGCCGGCCCGACGCCATGTCGCCCAGCACCTCCTCAATGGCGCGCAGCTGGTCATCGGTCTCCGAATAGGGAAAGCGCGCGCAGAATTCGTCGAACAGCCCTTCCGCCGGGCGCGCCGGCTCACCTTTGCGCAGCTCGCGTTCGGCGGCGACGCGGATCAGCTTCTCGGCAATCTCGCGGATACGCTGCTTCACACGCGCCTTGCGCGCCTGCCAGCCCACGCCGCCCAGCTTGTCGAGCTGGGCCGCCGCATCCTCCGAGCCATAGCGCGACAGCGTGTCGATATTCTCCACCGGCACGAACAGCTTGTCGCCGCCGGCATAGATCAGCCGCAGGCAATCATGCGGCGCGCCGCCGACCTCCAGCGTCACCAGACCGTCATAGCGGCCGATGCCGTGCTCCATATGCACGACCAGATCGCCCTCGGTCAGCGCCGAGGCCTCGGCGATGAAGGCATCCGCCTTGCGCTTGCGCTTGGCCGGGCGCGACAGGCGCTCGCCCAGAATATCCTGCTCGGCGATCAGGGTGACGCCCTCGGCGGCGAAGCCACGGTCCAGCCCGATGATGGCCAGTGCAACCGCGCTGCGGTCCAGCTTCTCCAGTTCGCGCCAGCCTTCGACCGGATGCAGCCCGTCAATGCCATGCTCGCGCAGCAGCGCCGACAGGCGGTCCCGCGAGCCGGCACTGACGGCGGCGATGGCGACCCGCCGCCCGCTGCCCTGCTCCGCCTTGATGCTGTCGCGCACCGCGTCATAGAGGTTCAGGTCAGGCCGGGCGCGCGCCTCCGCGAAATCCGGCCCGAGCCGCCCGCCGGCATCCAGGATGGCGCGGCCGGTCTCGTCCCTCTCCGCCTCCGGCGCGGCAAAGGGCGACAGCTGGATCGAGGCCCGCACCGCCAGCAGCTTCGGCAGTGCCTCGCCCATCAGGTACAGATGCCCCGGCGGCAGCGGCTTGTAGACCTGCCCGTCCTCGGCACCGGCGCGCAGCATGCCGCGACGCGCCTCGTAATATTCGTTGATCAGCCCCAGCCGGGCATCCAGCGCTTCCTGCGCCTGATGGTCGAAGCTGACCGCGGCACCGGGCATATAGTCGAACAGCGTCTCCAGCCGGTCGTGGAACAGCGGCAGCCAGTGCTCCATGCCGACATGGCGGCGGCCGGCGCTGATCGCCTCATAGAGCGGATCGCCGCCGGTCTCCGCCCCGAACGCCAGGCGGTAGCCATGGCGGAACCGCTGGATCGAGGCCTCGTCGAGGAAGATTTCCCCGACCGGCTTGAACAGGATACGCTTTTCCTTGCCGATGGTGCGCTGGCTGACCGCATCGAAGCTGCGGATGCCGTCCACCTCATCGCCGAACAGGTCGATGCGCAGCGGCTCCGGCGCGCCGGACGGATAGACGTCCAGAATACCGCCGCGCACCGCATATTCGCCGGGCTCCCGCACCGTATCGGCGCGGATATAGCCGTTGCGCTGGAAGAAGCCGACCAGATCGTCCAGCTGCACGCGCTGGCCGACCTCGACCGACAGCACCGCATCCTGAAAACCGGCGCGCGCCGGGACTTTCTGCAGGACCGAGCTGACCGTGGTCAGCAGGATGCGCCCACCCTTGCTCTCCACCGGCAGCAGCAGCCGCGTCAGGCTGTCCACGCGGCGGCTCAGGATTTCGCCATTCGGCGAGGCGCGGTCATAGGGCAGGCAGTCCCAGGCCGGCAGGTGCAGCACCTCGCAATCGGGCGCAAAGAAGGCCAGCGCCTCGGCCAGCGCCGCCATGCGCGCATCATCGACCGCGACATGCAGGATGCCGTCACTCCCCGCCTCCCGCACCAGGCGGGAGAGGATCAGCGCATCATAGCCGGCGGGCGCCCCGAACAGCGCGGTACGGCCGGGGGCGTTCAAGATTTGTTTAAGCGATTTCAAGATCGTGAATCGATGAATTTAAAGTTACGCAACATGTCCAGGACGTCGGAGTTCATGCCCGGCGGTGGTTCCGACCGGCCCATGATCCAGTCATACAGCGCCGGGTCATTGTTCATGCCCAGTAGCGCCTCATAGCTGTCGAGCTGCGCTTCGGTCATGCTTTCCAGATGTTGCTTGGCGAAACTGCCCAGCAACAGGTCCATCTCCTTGATGCCGCAATACCAGCTGCGGTACAGCAGGCGCCGGCGACGGGTTTCCAGCGACTCCGGGCTCGTCTCGTTCGCGGATGAGGGGCGATCCGACATTGGTGTCCTCCTTCTTGCGCCTAGGATATAGACTTGAGGAGCGGCCCTGTCAGCCGTTCAATGGCATTTCCCACCAACAGCCAGGCCGGTTGCGTGCGTCCCCAGATCCTGTTCCCGCTTTTTGCCGATGTCACCACCCTGCCCGGCCTTGGTCCGCGCCTGGGCAAGCTGGTGGAGGGCGCCATCGGCCTGCATGTGGTGGATATGCTGTGGCATCTGCCCAGCGGCATCGTGGACAGGTCCTACACGCCGCGCATCGCCGAGGCGGAGCCGGGCCGCATCGCCACCCTGACCGTGCGGATCGAGGGACATATCCCATCGCCCACGCCGCGCCGGCCCTACCGTGTGATCTGCCGCGATGCCACCGGCGACATCGACCTGGTGTTCTTCCACGCAAGGGGCGATTTCCTGGTGAAGCAGCTGCCGGTCGGCGAGACCCGCGTGGTCAGCGGCAAGGTCGAACGCTACGACCAGGAAGTCCGGATGACTCATCCCGATTACGTGGCGACCGTGGAAGAGGCGGCGTCGCTGCCGGCCATCGAGCCGGTCTACCCGTTGACCCAGG
>NZ_JAKUSO010000078.1:0-13657 GCF_022449305.1 Oceanibaculum sp.
GCGCAGCGTGGCCACTTCCTCTTTCAGCGCGCGGATTTCGGCGATGATCTCATGATGCTCACCACCCAGCGCGGTGCGGGTCTCATTTTCCTCCGCCTGGTGTTCCTGCGCCATCGCATCGACGATGATGGCGATAAACAGGTTCAGCACGGCGAAGGTGGTCAGCAGGATGAAGAGGACGAAGAATATCCAGGCATAGGGATAGACCTCCATCACCGGCCGCACGATGCCCATCGACCAGCTTTCCAGCGTCATCACCTGGAACAGCGTATAGGTCGAGGCGCCGATGGTGCCGAACCAGTCCGGGAAGCTGGCGCCGAACAGCTTGGTCGCCATCACGGCGGCGACATAGAACACCAGCGACAGCAGCGCCACCACCGACCCCATGCCGGGAATGGCGCGCAGCAGCGCATGCACCACCTTGCGCAGCGAGGGCACGACCGAGATCAGCCGCAGCACGCGCAAGATGCGCAGCGAACGCAGCACCGACACGCCCTCGCCCGCCGGCATCAGGGTCACGCCGACCACCAGGAAATCGAAGACGTTCCAGGCATCGCGGAAGAAGCGCAGGCGATAGACGATCAGCTTCAGCACGATCTCGGCCACGAAGATCGAGAGCGCCAGCCGGTCGAGCGCGATCAGCACCGGCCCGGCCATTTCCATCGCCACTGCCGAGGTTTCCAGACCCAGGGTGATGGCGTTCACGATGATGACGCCGATAATGAAGTTCTGGAACACGCGCGATTCGATGAAAGCCTTCAGCCTGTCCGTCATGTCCGCCCTGTTCAACCGGATGCCAATGCGAGGCCTTCATGCCGCGAAGCCGGGATAAAAGCAATCGGGCAGGATGAACCGCGTGCCATAGACCACCTGCCATGGGCCACCCATCATGGGATCGCCCGGCTGCTTCTGCTATAGCTGGCCCATGGCTGGCGATACTCCCCCCACCTCACGGAAGCGCACAAGCATTCCCGCCGCGCTGTTCGCGGCTCTGCTGCTGCTGATCCTGCTGATCGCGTTCATCCCGGTGGACAGTGCGGCGGTTGGCGGCTTCCTGCAGGAGGCAAGCCAGACGCTGAAGGGCTGGGTGGACGATCACCCGATTATCGGCGCCATCGCCTATGTGCTGGCCACCGGCTTCGGCAAGCTGGTGCCGCTGCCGGCCGGCGGGCTGCTGATCCTGAGCGGCGGCTTCCTGTTCGGCACGCTGGTGGGGGGCATCCTGGCGGCACTGGGCGGCGCGCTGAGCGCCGGCATCGCGCTGGTTGTCAGCCGCCGGCTGCTGACCGGCTTCGTCGAGCGCCGGCTTGGCGGGCGGATCGAGGCCATCCGCTGGATCATTGCCGAGGATGGTTTCAACTATATCCTGTCGATCAGGCTGATCCCGATCATGCCGGCCTGGCTGACGAACCTGCTGCCAGCCCCCTTCGATATAAAGGTGCGCACGGCCATGCTGGCCACCTTCCTGGGCGTGCTGCCGATCTCGCTTATCCTGGCCAGCATCGGCGACGGCATCCAGACCCTGACGGCGGAGGCTGAGGAGCTGACGGTGGCAGTGCTGCTGCGGCCCGATATCCTGTTGCCGCTGACCGGCATGGCGGTGCTGGCCCTGCTGCCGGTCGCCGCGAAGCACTGGCGGCGCAAGCGGCTAGCGCCGGCCCCAGCGCACCGCCAGCCAGAGCCGCTCATGCAGGATATAGCACAGCAGGCCGGTCGCGGCGGTCACCAGGGCGAAGCCGCCGGCCTCGGCGAAGGAACCGGTCAGGACATAGGCGAGAAGCCCGGTCGTCAGCAGCCCGAGTAGCTGCCAGGAAACGGCCTTCAGGAATGTGCGCAGTCTGGTCTCCATGGGTGGCGCGCCTTCGGAATACGGGGTGGACAATCGGTGCCCGATATCTGCGCGTATCGCCCCGGCGCGGCAAGGAGAGCATTGTGCGGTTTATCTACAAGAATATCGCCTGACCTCGTTTCGTGATTTTTTCCCTGTTTTGTGATAAGTTTCTTTTCCATGAAACAAGATAAGCGCCTGCTGTCCCGCCTGTTCCGCGAAAGGCTCGCCTTGTCGCTGGCGGAACGCGACATGAGCGTCAGCGCGCTGGCGGCACGGGCCGGCGTGGACCGCTCGACCGTGGCGCAACTACTCTCCGCCCCCGATCCGCGCCTGCCGAATGGGCTGGTGCTGGCGAACCTGGCCAGCGCGCTGGGGGAAAGTGCGGACTGGCTGCTCGGCCTGTCCAGCCAGCGCGGCGCGGTCACCGACATCGTCGAGCAATCGGTGCAGGTCGCCGAGGCCGCACGCCACCCGTTCGACGCGCAATTGCGCCGCTGGTACCGCGAGGCCGCCGGCTACAAGGTGCGCCATGTGCCGCAGACCCTACCGGACCTGCTGAAGACCCCGGCCCTGCTGGAAGTGGAGTATGGCCGCTCCCTCGCCCGCTCCTCCGACCAGGCGATCGCGGATGCCGCCGTGCAACTCGACTATATTCGCCAGCCCGATACCGATATCGAGGTGGCCTTCGCCGCGCACCGGCTTACCGACTTCGCCGACGGGGCCGGCATCTGGGGCCGCATGCCGCCGGCCGAACGGCGCCGGGAGCTGGAGCAGATGGCACAGATGGCGCGCGACCTGTATCCGTCGCTGCGCGTCTTCCTCTATGACGGACGGGCGCTCTATTCGGCGCCCTTCACCGTATTCGGGCCGGGCCGCGCGGCACTCTATCTCGGACAGCGTTTTCTGGTGTTCAGCTCGGCTGTGCATATCCGGCTGATGATCCGCCATTTCGACGATCTGATCCGTGGCGCCATCGTGCAGGCCCACGACTTCGCCGACCATGTCCTGCGGGAGGTCGCGCGCCGGGACTGGCGCTGAGCCTCTATTTCTCCGCCATCGCCTCCTTCAGCCAGCCGCGTACCGTCTGGGTGGCGATGTCTGAATCCCGGCGCGGGTGCCATTGCAGGAACAGATCGAGCCCCGGCATGTCGATGGGCGGCGGTCGGCCGATCAGCCGGTATTCGCGCGGGACGGTGGACAGGAACCGAGCCGGCAGCATGGCCAGCAAGTCGCTGGTCGCCAGCAGGCGCGGAATCGTCATGAAACTGTTCACCGTCACCCGCACCTGCCGCCGCAACCCCATGCCGGCCAATATATCGTCCACCACGCCATGCGGATCGCCGCGCGCCGACAGGATGAGGTGCGGATAGGCCAGCCAGCGGGCTAGGTCGAACGCTTCCGCCGCCGGATGGTCCGGTCGCATCGCCACCGCATAGCTTTCGTAGGACAGCAATTCCCGGCGCATATCCGGCAGCGAGGAGGACAGCACGATGGTAATGGCGATGTCCGCCTCGCCGCGCAGGATCGACTGATCCGTCCGGTCCGGACCCAGCCAGGGCAGCACGGCAATGCCCAGCCCCGGTGCCTCGCGCGCCGCCCGCGCATAGAGCCTGGGCGTCAGCAGTTCCGCCGCAAGGTCGGTCATGACGATGCGCACCGTCTGCTCGATCTGCGAGATATCGGGCGCAGAGGGGCCGGCGACGATATTCGACAGGTCGGCCAGCGCCTGCCGCAGCGGTTCGCGCAGGGCCTCGGCCCGCGGCGTCGGCTTCATGGCCGGGCCGGCACGTTCCAGCAGCGGGTCCTTGAACAGGTAGCGCAACCGCTCCAGCGCGTTGGAAACGGCGGGCTGGGTCAGCCCCAGCCGCTTGGCCGCGCGGGTCACATGCTGCTCCTGCAGCAGGGCATCCAGCGTCACCAGCAGGTTGAGGTCGAGGTTTCGTAAATTCACCATATCAATAGTCTAACATAATAACTATCCATTGGAGGAATAGTTTAACACAGCCGATATCCCACTCAACACGACGGGCAACAGACCCTTCGTACACACATACGAGAAGGAATATCGTCATGAATGCTATCACCAAGAACGCCCTCCCCGCCCTGCTGGTCGCCGGTTTCGTCGGCCTCGGCATCACCTCCGCCAATGCCGCCAACTTCTCCGGCGCCAGCGATGGCGGCCCGACTGTCAGTGTCTCCGGTAACCCGCAGGCCGCGGTTCAGCCGCGGATCACCCTGGTCGACCGTGGCAATGGCCTCAGCGACGCCGGCCCGGTTGCCGTCGTCAGCTACGGCGAAGGCCGCAGCTATGCCAGCACCAGCGTCACCGACGCCCCGCGCAACGCCCCGGTTGCGCTGGAAGAGATCGACGTGAAGAACTAAGCCCTCCCGCTTCACGTTCCCTCTTCCTGAACGAAAAGGCCGGCGCCTTCCCCTGCGCCGGCCTTTTCACATTCTCAAAGCCTCTGTCCGCGAAGCCGTTCAGCGCTCCGAGCTGAAATGCTGCTTCAGATAGCCGAGGATCAGTTCCTTGTCCTCCGTCGGATATTCCGGCATCCCCTGCTTTTCAATCATCCAGTTCCAGAGATCGTCCCAGCGCGCATCCGTCACATGCTGCTGCCTGATGATCGCCGTCGAATGACAGGCGGTGCAGGCGTAGAAGGTTTCCTCCGCCCCCTTGCCATCCGGCAGGCCGCCCAGTTCCGGGTTGCCTTCCGCCTGCTTCTGTTGCGGCTTGCCCGCAGGGCTGCCGGGGGCCAGCGGGTTGAAGCCCGGACGGGCCAGCGGATTATAACCCTGCGCCAGGGCGGCACTCACGGGCAGGACCAGAACAAGGGCAAGGATCGGCAGAATTCGCATCTGTCGGCATTCCTCAACAAGGCGAAAGGAAGCCACCCGCATCGCTGCGGGTGGCAAGGTGGGAAGGGTGCGGGTCAGGCCGCGAACATCGCGATGCGGTGCATCATGTTGTTGCCATAGCCGCGCGGGTTCCAGCCCGGCACGGTGGCCGGCTGCATATGACCGTCCTTGTCGGTCGCGCGTGCCCAGACCTCGAAATAGCCCTTCTGCGGCAGGGTCACATTGGCGCGCCAGCGCTGCCAGGCGAAGCCGTTGACGGGCTTCTCCAGCGTGGCTTCCTGCCAGGTCTGGCCGAAATCGATGGAAACATGCATCGCCTTCACATCGCCCTTGCCGGACCAGGCATGGCCGCGCACCTCGGTCGCCTTGCCGACGCCGACCTGCACGCCGGTCTCCGGGAAGGTGACCAGCGATTTCACCGGCATCTGCTCCATGACGACCATGTCCGACTTCGGCACTTCCGTGCCCGGCGCCACCGGATAGGCCGGCAGGCGGTAGGAATAGCCGGTCATCTTCTCGCCATCATGGACCTTGTTGCGGAGCGTGATCTTCTGCAGGTACTTGTGCGAGACGGAGCCCGGATAGCCCGGAATCACGAGCCGCAGCGGGAAACCGTGCAGCGCCGGAATCGGCTGACTGTTCATCGCCCAGGCGATCAGGTTGGTCTCCTCCATCGCCTTGGCAATCGGCACGCCGCGCGAAATCACGATCTTCGCCGTATCACCCGACAGGTGCACGTCATTGCCGTAATGCGCGGTATAGACGGCGCTGTCCTTCACGCCGGCCGCCTTCAACACGTCGCGCAGGCGCACGCCGGTCCATTCCGGGCAGCCGACCGCGCCGAAGGTCCACTGATTGCCCGAGGCGCCGGGCTGGAAGAAGGCCCGGCCATTGCCGCCGCATTCCACCCACAGCCGGTAGGTCACGGTCTCGAAATTCTTTTTCAGATCGTCCATCGTCAGCGTCAGCGGCTTGTTCACCTCGCCATCGATGGTCAGCGTCCAGCCATCGGCCTTCGCATCCAGCGCCGACTGCGGCACCATGCCATTCATGCGCACGAACAGGCGCTCATAGGGCGTGATGTCGTCATCCAGCAGGTGCGCCGGCGTCTCGGCATTGACCGGCCGGTCGTTCAGCACGGTCAGGCCCTTCTTGGCGCTCATCAGATCCATGCCGGTATCCTGCGCGAAGGCGGCGGGGATCAGCCCGGCCGGCATGTTGCGGTGGAACGGGATCGCGGCACCGACCATCGCGGCCATGGTGGCAAGGCCGGCATTCTTCAGGAAACCGCGCCGGTTGGCGTCGGGCACACGGCCGAAGACGATCTGATCGGCCTCTTCCGGCTTCTCGGCATAGATGGTGCGGATTTCCTCGGCGGTGAGACCGCCCGGCTTGCTGTCGATCGACATGGTTCCCTCCACAGACGCTTTTTCTGGTTCGACGCAAAACGCATCGAAAGAAGAAACGGCCGGGGGTGCCGGATTATTCCATCCAGCTGCGGCATTTTGTCAGGAAAGGAGAACTGGCCTTAACCCAGGCAGGGCGCGTCGTGAATCTCGCGCCCGGCAAGCCGCGTCGCCGCACTCTGGCGGCTCCAGCGTTCGATATGGGCGACAATGTCGGACAGGCGCTGCGCGTCCATGCCAAGGGCGACAACGGCATAGCCGGTATCGCCGACCCGCCAGGCATAGCGCGCGACATCGCGGCTGCTGAAATCCTGCACCGTCTCGGCCAGCGTCTGCGGCACGCCGCCGATCCACAGGCCTACCTGGCAGCCACGCGTTCCCCGGTAGCCGGCGAACAATCCGGCCTTGCTCCCGGAAGGCGAGACCACGACCCGCGCCAGCGACAGGCGGGCGGCATGCAGATCGGGGATCGGTGTCCAGACGCCCGAGCGGTTCACCATCGTGTCGTTGGCGTCGAGCAGGAAATTCACATCCTTCTCGCCATTCACCCAGGCAAGATGAAGCTCCGTCGCCTCCTCGACCCAGCCGGCAACCTGATCATTGCCGGCACGCTCAGCCAACAGGAAGGCGCCGCCGAGAACCAGCAGCAGCATCGCTGCCACCGCCGCGATGGCCCGCACCCGGTTCAGCCGTCGGCGCTGATTGATCGCCCCGTCGAGCCGCCGCAGGCTGGCGGCCGGCAGAACCGTATCGGGCTGTAGCGCGGCGCGCACACCCGCCTTCAGCCGGCTGATCTCGGCGACAGTCGCGGCGAAAGCGGGATCGGCGGCAATGCGCCCGGCCATGTCAGCGCGGCTGGCGGCATCCAGCTCGCCATCGACATAGGCGTTCAGCACTTCCCAGTCAGCCTGCTTCATGACCGCCGCACCCTTACGAACCCCGTTTGGCATGCAATGCCCGTACATTGCTCTGTTGCAGCGCAGCATGCAAGGCGGCGCGCGCGCGGCTGATGCGGCTCATCACCGTACCGACCGGGACTTCCAGCAATTCAGCGGCTTCCATGTAAGTGAAACCGGCCAGATCGACAAGGCACAGGATTTCCCGCGCTGTGGGCGACAGCCGGTCGAGTGCCTGATGGACGGTGATGCCATCGATCAGCCGCCCTTCCGAGGCCGACAGGTCCGGGATCAGCAGGGATTCTTCCGTATCTAGCACGCTTTCCAGACTCTTGCGCTGCCGGTCGATCCACAGATTGCGCAATATCTTGAACAGCCAGGCGCGGAAGGCCGCCTCATCCGCCGGCACACGCGCGGCGTCCAACGCCCGCATCGCGCATTCCTGCACCAAATCCTGTGCCTTCTCCTCGTCGCCGGTCAGGCTCAGCGCATAGCCGAACAGACGCGGCAGGTAGCGTCTGAGACCCTGTTCCAACTGGTCGGCGCGGCTGGCTCTGTCGAACATGCGGCTATAGCTGGCCTCCGGGCGGCGCGCAGACGGGGGATACCGCCAGCACGCCGCGGTTAGGGCTTACTTCTTGTCCACCTCGGCGAACACTTCGCGGGCGTTGCGGAAGGCATCGATAGCGGCCGGCACACCGCAATAGATCGCGGTCTGCAGGAACACTTCCATGATCTCCTCACGGGTGACGCCATTGTTCAGCGCGCCGCGCACATGCAGCTTCAGCTCGTGCGGCCGGTTCAGCGCCGTCAGCATGGCAAGGTTCAGCAGGCTGCGGGTCTTCGGCGGCAGGCCGGGCCGGTTCCAGATCTCGCCCCAGCAATAGCTGGTGACCAGTTCCTGCATCGGCATGTTGAAATCGTCGGCGCTGGCGATCGACTTGTCGACATACTCCGCGCCCAGAACGGCGCGGCGCATCTTCAGGCCTTTTTCGAACATTTCCTTGTCCATCGTTTCCTCTTGCTTGGGGGGTAGATTAGTTGGGGTTCAGGGAATCAAAATCTGCCGGACGGTCGCCCCGTCGGCCAGCCGGTCAAAGGCCTCGTTGAGCCCGTCCAGCCCCTCGATCCGCTCGGACAGCAGCCGGTCAACCGGCAACCGGCCACGCCGGAACAGGTCGATATAGCGCGGAATGTCCCGCTTCGGCACGCAGCTGCCGACATAGCTGCCCTTCAGCGTGCGTTCCTCGGCCACCAGCGTGACCGGGAACAGACTCATCGCCTTGGCCGGATTGGCCAGGCCCGCCGTGACTGTGGTGCCGCCGCGCCGGGTGATTTTGTAGGCCAGTTCCAGCGCCGGGACGGAGCCCGCCATCTCGAAGGCGTAATCGACGCCGCCACCGGTCGCCTCCTTCACCTTCCCGACGATATCAGGATCGCCGGCGTTGAAGGCATCGGTGGCGCCAAGCTGGCGCGCGAGATCGAGCTTCGAGTCCAGCAGGTCGATGGCGACCACGCGCTCCGCACCGCCGACCAGCGCGCCCAGCAGCGAATTCAGCCCGACGCCGCCCAGCCCGATGACTGCCGCCTTGGTGCCGGGCTTCAGCTGCGCCGTGTTCACCACAGCACCAACGCCGGTCAGCACCGCGCAGCCGAACAGCGCCGCATGCTCCCACGGCAGATCCTTGTCGATCTTCACCACCGATCCGCGCGACAGCACCGCATATTCGGCGAAGGCGGACACGCCGACATGGTGATGCACGTCATGGCCCTTGCCGTCATGCAGCCGGTGCGCGCCGGACAGCAGCGTGCCCTTGCCATTGGCCACTGCCCCCGGTTCGCACAACGCCGGCCGCCCCTCGGCACAGGGCAGGCACTGGCCACAGCTGGGCGCGAACACCATGACGACATGGTCGCCGGGCTGGAAATCCTCCATGCCGGGGCCGCACTCGACGACCTCGCCCGCCGCCTCATGGCCCAGCGCCAGCGGCACCGCGCGCGGCCGGTCGCCATTGATGACGGACAGGTCGGAATGACACAGGCCGGCAGCGCGGATACGCACCAGCAGCTCGCCCGGCCCCGGCGGGTCCAGCGTCAGCGTCTCGACGCGCAAGGGGCGGCTGTCCCGGTAGGGGCGCGGCAGCCCGACCTGGTGCAAAACGGCAGCCTTGATCTGCATGTTCGATCCTCCCGGCGTGATGCTTTTTGTTCGTTGCCGGGATGATAGACCAGCTCCGCCAATGCGTGCCCTGCAAAAATTTAACGCCGGTCCCTCATTTGTTTCCCCTCAGGCGGTGCCACAGGGCGCCAAGCCGCGAGGGCTGCCGCTCCGCCGACGCGGCCGTGCCATCCACCGACACCGGGCGACGCCGCAGCCGGCGGGTAACGGCCTGCGCCCGCGACAGCAGGCCGGGCGGCAGCAGGTGCGGCCGGCCCGGCTCCAGGATCAGGCCGACCTCGGCAATCTCGCCATCGCGCATGTCTCGGATCACCAGCTCCACCGTGCCCAGCGTCACCCGGTCGCCGACATTGGGCGTGCCGGGCAGCAGCGAGGCCATCAGCGCACCGACGGTCAGGTCGCGCTGCTGACGGCTGACCGGCAGATCATATTCATCCGCCAGCGCGGACATCTTGCGCCCGCCCTCGAACACGAAATCGCCGAGCCGCACCTCGGATGTCCGGTTTGTGCCGCGCCGCGCGGTGAACAGACGGTCGGCCGCCAGCGCCTGCTCCGGCGGGCAGAGCAGCAGCACGTAATCGCCCGGATACAGCGCCTCGATCTTGTATTTCGGCACCACCGCGCCGTCGCGCAGCACGGTGATCAGCCGCACCCGTGGCGGGAAGAGTATCTGCTTGAACGGCTTGTTCGCCGCCGTCGCCGTTTCCGGCAGGCGATAGCCGATCAGGTCGCGGTCGATCTGCGGCGACAGGTCCAGGTCCAGCCTGCCCTCGCCTTCCGGGGTGGGCGGCAACTGCAGGTCGAGCCGGCGGGCGAGCCACGGCACGGTCCAGCCCTGCAGCAGCAGCGACAGCAGCACGACGATGAAGGTGACGTTGAAATACTGCATCCCATGTTCGATGCCGCCCAGCACCGGGATGATCGCCAGGAAGATAGGCACCGCCCCGCGCAGGCCGACCCAGGAGATGAACAGCAGCTCCTCCCGGCTGAACCGGAACGGGATGAGGCACAGCATGGTCGCCACCGGCCGGGCGAGGAAAATCAGCACCAGCGCGATGATGGTGCCGGGCACGATATCGTCGATCAGCCGGCTGGGTGTCACCAGCAGCCCCAGGATCAGGAACATGACGATCTGGCTGATCCATGCCATCCCGTCATGGAAGCGGCGAATCAGCTGGTTGGCTCGCATCCGCCGGTTACCGGCGACGATACCAGCCAGATAGACGGCCAGGAATCCACTGCCGCCGAGCAGCTGGGTACCGCCGAACAGCGCGCAGGCCACCGCGACGACGAAGACAGGATACAGGCCCGGCGCCAGCTCCAGCCGATTCACCACCAGCGCCACCGCAAAACCGGCAAAAACACCTGCCAGCGCACCGACGCCCAGCTGCAGCAGGAAGGAATGGACGATGGTGAAGGTGACGTCGCCGCCGCCGCTGACCAGCAACTCCACCAACGTAATGGTGAGGAACACCGCCATCGGGTCGTTCACGCCGGATTCGACCTCCAGCGTGGCGCCGATGCGCTTGCGCAGCTCCATGCCGCGCTGATGCAGCAGCAGGAAGACGGCCGCGGCATCGGTCGAGGCCACGATGGCGCCGGTCAGCAGCCCCGCCACCAGCGGCAGGTCGAGCAGGAAGACCGCCGCAAACCCCGTAATCGTCGCGGTGACGAGCACTCCCACCGTCGCCATGACGCTGGCCGGGGCCCAGGCAATGCGGATCGAGCGCAGCGGCGTGCGCAACCCGCCATCGAACAGGATGATCGCCAGCGACAGGCTGCCCAGCAAATAGGCAGCCTGGAAATTGTCGAACTGGATGCCAAGCCCGTCCTCCCCGGCCACCATGCCGAGCGCCAGGAAGACCAGCAGCAACGGCGCGCCGATCCGCGAGGACAAAACCCCCGCGATGATGCTGACGATCAGCAGCGCGCTGCCGAGAAAGATAAGCTGGTTGGCGAGCTCCATCGCACCCCTTGTCCGGCGCGGCCCGAAACTGGCCGCAATACCTGCCTTTCCCGGCCATTATCCATGGCCGGGCCGCGAAACCAAAACGCCGAAACGGAATTCCCGTTCCGCGCGGGAAATCAGGCTGGCGCGCCCTGTGGCACGTCCTGCGGCTGGGCCTCGACCTGCAGCGCCCGGATGAGCTGCCTGATGTCGTCTTCCGGCACGTCGCGCGTGATGAAGACGAGGCGGCTGCGGCGGTCCTCGCTGGGCCAGGTCTCCAGCCAGGCGACCGGGTGGAAGACATGCTGCACGCCATGGATCACCGCCGGCTGATCCGGCCGGTCGGCGATGTTCAGGATGCCCTTCACGCGCAGCAGATTCTCACCACGGGTGGCGATCAGCATTTCGATGAACAGGCTGAAGGCCATCGCGTCGATGGGTTGGTCCAGCACGATGCAGAAGGCCCGCACATGATCGTCATGCCGGTTCACATCGTGATGGTGGTCATGCCCATGGTGATGATCATGACCGTGATCGTGGTCATGATCGTGATGCGCATGGGAGTCGGCATAGGCCTCCTCCTTCAGCCAGCGCAGCACATCCGGTGTCTTAAGTGTCGGATCGTAGAGCCCGGCATTGAACAGCACCTCCGGCTCGATCTCGCCCTGCACGGCGCGCAGGCGCGGCGCCGCCGGGTTCAGCTGTGCCAGCCGCCTCTCCAGCGCTTCCAGATCGCGCGCGGAGGCCGGGTCCTTCACCAGGTCGGTCTTGGTCAGCACCAGCCGGTCGGCCACGGCGGCCTGCTTCACCGCCTCCATGTGATTGTCCAGCGTCGCCTCGCCATTCACCGCATCGACCACGGTGATGACGCCGTCCAGCCGGTAATAGCTGGCCAGCATCGGGTCGGTCATCAGCGTGTGCAGGATCGGCGCCGGATCGGCCAGGCCCGTGGTCTCGATCACCAGCCGCTTGAAGGAGGATATCTCCTGCTTCGCGCGCTTGATGTGCAGGTCGCGCAGCGTGGTCACCAGATCGCCGCGCACGGTGCAGCACAGGCAGCCACTGTTCAGCTCCACCATGTTTTCGCTGCTCTTCTCGACCAGCAGATGGTCGAGCCCGACCTCACCGAACTCGTTGATGACGACGGCAGTATCCGCCATGCCCGGATGACGCAACAGCTTGGACAGCAAGGTGGTCTTGCCGCTGCCGAGGAAACCGGTGAGGACGGAGACGGGAATCGAGGACATGGCAACCTTCAGAGGGTGACGATAGGGATCAGCGAGATGGCGTTATACTGTAACACTTCATTCAGTCTTGAAAGGGTCGAGCAAGGGCACACCGAAAGATTGGAAATCGCGTATGTTCCGGGTCACCACCGTCAGCCCGTGAACCCGTGCCGTTGCCGCGATCATGGCATCTTCAATAAGCGTATCCGGCTTGCCGTGCATCAGCCGCGCCCACTCGCGGAAGACACGCCCATCCATCGGCAGAACATGGCGGGTCTCCACAACGGCATCCAGCCAGGCCTCGATCTCCGCAGCCTTCGCCGCATCCTGACGCCGCGTTATCTCGATACCCGCCTGGATTTCGCCAACCGTTACGGCGGAGAGGTAGAGATCGGTATCCGCCACCCCTTCCAGCCAGGCCAGCACCGCGCCATGCGGTTTCGGGCGGCGTAGTTCCGACAGGATGTTGGTGTCCAGCAGATACATGAATCAAAGCGCGGTGGCGGCCCGGCGGCGCAGCTTGCCGCGCGGTGGGGTCAGGCCTTCGGCACGCCCCTCCTCCGCGAGCAGCAGTTCCTTCAGGCTGGGCCGCGAGGCCGTCAGGCGGCGCCATTCCGCAATCGGCACCAGCACGGCGGTTTCCACCCCGCGCAGCGTCACCACCTGCGGCCCCTGCGTCAGGCTGGCCCGCACGAATTCGCTGAACCTCGCCTTCGCATCCTGTACGCGCCAGATCGCCATCATGCTTCTCCTGACCAGTCAGCTGACCAGTTATATCATGCCCCCATCCGGATTTCGCAATGCTATCGCGCGGTGGCATCCCTATAGTCAGCAAGCAACACAACAAGGAGAAGACCCGATGGCCTATGCCGACCGCCAGCTGCCTCGTTCTGACGAACTGTTCCTCGACCATATCGCGCATTTCGTGCCCGACATGGAGGCGGCCGGTGCGGCGCTGGAAGGGCTGGGCTATCGCCTGACCCCCTTCACCCACCAGCAGAACAGCCTGAAGCCCGGCGAGCCGCCGACGCCGGCGGGCACCGCCAACCGGCTGGTCATGCTGCGGCGCGGCTATCTGGAATTCCTGACCTCCGTCACCGACACGCCGCTGGCGCAGCAGCTGCAGGCGGCGGTGCAACGCTATGTCGGACTGCATCTGTTGGCCTTCGCCGTCGGCGATGCCGAGGCCGCCTGGAAGCGGCTGGAGCAGAAGGGCTTCGCCCCGACACCGCTGGTCCGCCTGACCCGCCCGGTGGAGCTGTCGGAGGGCGGCACCGAGGAAGCCCGCTTCTCTGTCGTTCGCGTGCCGCCG
>NZ_JAKUSO010000079.1:0-13350 GCF_022449305.1 Oceanibaculum sp.
TATAGGTACGGGTCGTGGACCAGGTTCCCATCATCCAGCCTTCGGACCAGTTCAGGTCCGTCAGGTAGATGGAGTTGACGCCTCCGCCTGCGAAGGCGATGACATCGCCGGCTCCGTCGCCAACATAGATCCTGTCATCCCCGGCGCTGCCCACGACAACCTGGATGCCGGTCGTCGTGGCAACTTCCGCAACGATCTCGTCGTGCGTCACCTGTGGGTAACTGACCGAGTCGCTGAACACTCCATGCGCGATATAGCCGCCAAGCGGCCCGCTGAATAATCCCGGATTCTGTGCTTTCAAATCATCCAAAATCGCCATTGCCATCCCCTCGGCAGTTTCATTGCCCAGAAAATCCATTCCCCTATATTTTTCCCGTACTGAAGGGGCGTTTGTCTCGCAAGCGCTTAATAATGCGTCTTAATTTGGTAAAAATTCACAAAGCGGCGGAAAACAAGGAGAGATGATTATTGCGCAATTCTGGGTTGCGAAAATGAAGGGGCTGGTGGCTCTGATTGCATCCCGCTTTCTCCTACGCCCCTTTTGCCCCGCCGCGTCGGCGTGCTAGATAATCGGCATGACACAGACATCCCCTTCCGCTGGCGCTCCGGGTGCCGCTCCGGGCGCCCTGCCCGCCTCCATCGACGAGACCGTAGCCCTGCTCGCCAGGGGCGATTACGTCGCCGACCGCAGCCTCTCCACCGCGCTCTATCTGGCGCTGAAGCTGGGCCGCCCGCTGTTCCTGGAGGGCGAGGCCGGCGTCGGCAAGACCGAGATCGCCAAGGTGCTGGCGAAGGCGCTGGGCCGCGACCTGATCCGCCTGCAATGCTATGAGGGGCTGGATGTCGGGTCCGCTGTCTATGAGTGGAATTATCTGCGGCAGATGGTGGAAATCCGCGTCGCCGAGGCGGCGGACGGGGCCGACCGCGAGACGCTGGCCAGCGACATCTTCCAGGACCGCTTCCTGATCCGCCGCCCCTTGCTGCAGGCGCTGGAACCGCATGCCGGCGGCGCGCCGGTGCTGCTGATCGACGAGCTGGACCGCACCGACGAGCCGTTCGAGGCCTATCTGCTGGAAGTGCTGTCAGATTTTCAGGTGACGATCCCGGAGCTGGGCACGGTGAAGGCCGAGAAGCCGCCCATCGTCATCGTCACCTCCAACCGCACGCGCGAGATCCATGACGCGCTGAAGCGCCGCTGCTTCTATTACTGGGTGGATTACCCCAACGCCCAGCGCGAGCTGGACATCCTGAAGGTGAAGGCGCCGGGCGCACCGGAAGCGCTCAGCCGGCAGGTGGTCGGCTTCGTGCAGGAGCTGCGCAAGCTGGACCTGTTCAAGCAGCCGGGCGTGGCCGAGACCATCGACTGGACGCATGCGCTGGTGCAGCTCGACCAGCTGAGCCTCGATCCCGAGACAGTGAACAACACGCTGGGCGTGCTGCTGAAATACCAGGACGATATCGCCCGCATCCAGGGCAGCGAGGCCAACCGCATCCTGACCCAGATCAAGAGCGAGCTGGCCGCGCACGGCGCGGTCTAGGGCCAGCCGATGGACGGCGACTCCCAGAAGGACGGCCCCCAGGATGGCGGCAAGCTGGTCGCCAACATCATGCATTTCGCCCGTGCCCTGCGCATGGCGGGCCTGCCCATCGGCCCCGGCAAGGTGCTGGACGCGATATCGGCGGTGCGGGCGGTCGGCATGGGGAGGCGCGACGATTTCTACTGGGCGCTGCACGCCGTCTTCGTGAACCGGCAGGACCAGCGCGAGATTTTTGACCAGGCCTTCCATGTGTTTTGGCGCAATCCCCGGCTGCTGGAGCGCATGATGCAGCTGGTGCTGCCGCAGCTGCAGCTCGACCAGCCGCAGCCCGATGCCGCGGAGATGAACCGCCGCCTCGCCGAGGCGCTGATGCAGGGCAATGAGGCGGTGCTGGCCGACGAGGCCGACGAGGAGAAGCTGGAAATCGACGCGGCCTTCACCGCCTCCGACAAGGAGATGCTGCAGTCGATGGATTTCGAGAAGATGAGCGGTGACGAGGTGCGGCAGGCGCAATCCATGCTGCGCCGCCTCGTCCTGCCCATCGCGGAGATGCGCACGCGGCGCTTCGCCCCCTCTTCCGCCGGCGGTGCTGTCGACCTGCGGGCCACGCTGCGCGGTGCCCTGCGCAGCGGCGGCGATGTCATTCCGCTGGAGCTGAAGAAGCGCCGCACCCGGCCGCCGGCGCTGGTGATCCTGTGCGACATTTCCGGCTCGATGAGCCGCTATTCCCGCATGCTGCTGCATTTCATGCATGCGCTGACCAACGACCGCGACCGGGTGCACACCTTCCTGTTCGGAACGCGGCTGACCAATGTGACGCGATACCTGCGCAAGCGCGATGTGGATGAGGCGCTGTCGAAGGTCGGCGAGGCGGTCGGTGACTGGTCTGGCGGCACGCGCATCGGTGCCTGCATCGAGGGCTTCAACCGGCTCTGGTCGCGCCGTGTGCTGGGCCAGGGGGCGGTGGTGCTGCTGATTACCGACGGGCTGGACCGCGATGCCGGCGATGGCGTGGCAGAGGAGGTCGAGCGGCTGCGCCGGTCCTGCCAGCGGCTGATCTGGCTGAACCCGCTGTTGCGCTTCGATGGCTTCGCGCCCAAATCTCTAGGGGTCCGGGCGATCCTGCCGCATGTCGACGAGTTCCGCCCGGTGCATAATCTGGAAAGCCTCGGCGCCCTGGCCGAGGCGCTCAGCAGGCCCGAGACGCGGCGGGGCGCCGGCATGGCACCCTGGCTCCGGCGCATGGAGGAAGTGGCATGAACAATCCCGCGGAAGACATTCTGGAACAGGCGGCGCAGTGGCGGGCCTCCGGCAAGCAGGTGGCGCTGGCCACGGTGGTCAGCACCTGGGGCTCCTCCCCGCGCCCGGTCGGCAGCCAGCTGGCGGTTGACGAGGACCGGCGGATGATCGGCTCGGTCTCTGGCGGCTGCATCGAGGGTGCGGTGGTGCATGAGGCGCTGCAGGTCATGCAGGGCGGCGCGCCGAAGCTGCTGGATTTCGGTGTCACCAACGAACAGGCCTGGGAAGTCGGCCTTGCCTGCGGCGGCAAGGTGCAGGTCTTCGTCGAGCGGGTGGATTGAGATGCAGCCGGCAATCCTGAAACGCCTGCTGGAGGAGCGCGCGGCGAAACGCCCGGTGGCGCTGGTGACCCGCATCGAGGGCGGCCAGCAGGCCGTCGTGACCCCGCAGGAGGTATTGGGCGCGCTGGAATTGGACGCGGCGCCGCTGGCCGAGGTCCGTCGCAGCCTCGCCGAGGATCGCAGCGGCATGATCGAGGGCGGCTATTTCGTGCATGTCCATAATCCGCCGCTGCGCCTGATTCTGGTCGGGGCGGTGCATATCGCGCAGGCGCTGGCGCCGATGGCGGCTATCGCCGGTTATCAGGTGGTGATTGTCGATCCGCGCCGTGCCTTCGCCACTGATGAGCGCTTCCCCGGCATCACGCTGGATGACCGCTGGCCAGACGAGGCGCTGGAGGATCTGAAGCCGAACCGGCGCACCGCCGTGGTCACGCTGACCCACGATCCGAAGCTGGACGATCCGGCGCTTATGGTCGCGCTGAAGTCGGACGCCTTCTATATCGGCTGTCTTGGCAGTCGAAAGACGCACGCCAAGCGGTTGGAACGACTCACGGAAGCGGGATTCGGCGAGGCGGATTTTCAGCGCATCCACGGGCCGCTCGGTCTCGATATCGGCGCCATCACACCGGCGGAGATCGCCATTTCCGCGCTGGCCGAAATCACTGAAGTTCTGCGCCGCGCGCCGGAGGCTGAGGTGAAAGCCGCATGATCTTCGGCGATACGCCGCTGGATGAGGCCGAGGGTGCCATCCTGGCGCACAGCCACCGGCTGCCCGGCAAGGCGCTGAAGAAGGGCCGCGTGCTGGCGGCGGAGGATATCGCGGCGTTGCGCGCGGCTGGTGTGTCGCAGGTCGTCGCTGCGCGGCTGGAACCGGGCGACGTGCCGGAAGACAAGGCAGCATCCCGTCTCGCTGCTGTGATGGCGGGCGATGGTACGGAGACGACGGCCCCCTTCACCGGGCGCTGCAACCTGATTGCTACCGCGGACGGTCTGCTGACCTATGACCCGGCCGCACTGGACGCGGTGAACCTGATCGATGAGGCGCTGACGGTCGCCCTGCTGCCCCCCTATGAGGTGGTGGAAAAGGGCCAGATGATCGGCACGGTGAAGATCATCCCCTTCGCTGCCCCCGAAGCGGCGCTTGAACAGTGCGAATTATTGGCCGGCAAGGTGCATGTTGTGGCCTTCCGGCCGGTGCGTGCCGGGCTGGTGCAGACCGCCCTGCCCGCCACCAAGCCCAGCGTGCTGGACAATACCGCGCGAATCACGGCGGCCCGGCTGGAACGCATGGGCGCCGGGCTGGGGGAAGAGTTGCGCTGCGCCCATGACACGGCAGCGACCGCCGCCGCGATCCGCCAGCAGATCGCCGCCGGCTGCGATATGGTGCTGCTGTTCGGCGCCTCCGCCGTGGTGGACCGGCGCGATGTGCTGCCCGCCGCCATTGTCGAGGCCGGCGGGACGGTGGATCATTTCGGCATGCCAGTCGATCCCGGCAACCTGCTGCTGCTGGGCCATATCGGCGATACGCCGGTCATCGGCATGCCGGGCTGCGCGCGCTCGCCGAAGCTGAACGGGTTCGACTGGGTGCTGCAACGGCTTGTCGCCGGACTGCCGGTTACGCGCACCGATATCATGCGCATGGGCGTTGGCGGCCTGCTGAAGGAGATCGCCAGCCGGCCTCTGCCGCGCGAGGATGGGCACAAGATGAATACCGCACCCCGTAAAGCCCCGCGCATCGCCGTGCTGATCCTGGCCGCCGGGCAGTCGCGCCGCATGGGGGCACAGAACAAGCTGCTGGCGGAGATCGACGGCAAGCCGATGGTGGCACGGGTGGTAGAGATCGTCCGGGCGTCCAGGGCCGGTCCGGTCACCATCGTCACCGGGCATGAAGCCGACCGGGTGAAGAAGGCCCTGCCCGGCGATATCGCCTTCGTACACAATCCGGATTATGCGGCAGGGCTCAGCACCTCGCTGAAGGCCGGTATCTCTGCCCTGCCCGCCGATATCGACGGTGTGCTGGTCTGCCTGGGCGACATGCCGCGCATCTCGCCCGTAATGATCGACCGGCTGATTGCTGCCTTCGATCCGGTCGAGGGCCGCGAGATCTGCGTGCCAACCCACAAGGGCAAGCGCGGCAACCCGGTGCTGTGGGGCAAGCGCTTCCTGCCGGAAATGGCGGCGCTAGCCGGCGATGTCGGTGCGAAACACCTGATCGGCGCGCATGCCGATCTGGTGGTCGAGGTCGAAATGGAGGAGGACGGCGTGCTGATCGATATCGACACGCCGGACGCGCTGACGCGTTATCAGGCCAGCTAAATCGTCAGCTGTTGATGTCGAGCAGCGACTGGTTCAGCTGCAGGCCGGTCTGCACGGTGCGCAAATTGGCTTCGAACTGGCGCTGGCTGGTGATCTGCTGCACCACTTCATTTGCCGGATCGACGTTCGGCAGGAAGCTCACGCCCTCCTGGCCTGTCTCGCCGGTCTGCTGCTGACCAGTCCGGGTTTCACCCTGTTCTTCCGGCGCGGTTTCCTGGAGAACCGGGATGGAGGCTGGCGTGATCGGCCGGGTGGTGGACTGGACGCCGCCGCCTTCCTGGCTCTGGTCGATGGCGCGCAGCGGCTGGAAGCCCTGGGTTTCCTCAGGCTGAGCGGTGCTGTCCAGCGGCCGGTTCGTCTCTTCCGGTGCCACGGCGCGGCTCTGAATATTGGCAACATTGTTGGCGCTGACATTGAAGCGGTTGGTCGCCGCCGCAGCGCCCGAGAGTGCCGATCCGATACCGTCAATAAAGCTCATGCCTTCACCCGTGAATTGAGGAGGTCTCTTTTCACAAATCCTAAAGTAAGGCTTAGCCCCCGCTAAGGCAAGCCTTGCAGGCTGTGCTCACGCAATAGTGAGCATCATCGGCGCCGCAGCAGCACCACGGACAGCCCGGCCATGACGAGCAAGAGGGCGGCGATCTCGGTCAGCCCGATAGGCTCGCCCAGTACCAGGGCACTCGACAGCACGCCAACCACCGGGATCGCCAGCGTGCCGATGGCGGCAATGCTGGCCGGAAACAGATCGACGATGCGGAACCAGGCCCAGTGGCAGAAGATCATCGGGATCAGCGCGGCATAGAGTGCGGCCCACAGCACTTCGCCACGCAGCCCGGCGAAATCAGGCGCCGGATCGATGAGCAGCGCGCCGAGGAAGATTGGCAGGCCGCCAAGGGTCAGCTGCCAGCCGGTCAGCGCCACCGTGCCGATCTGCCAGCTTTGCCGCTTGGTCACGATGGTGCCCATCGCCCAGGTCAGGGCCGCGCCCAGCATCAGCAGGGAGCCGATGGGTGCTGCGCCCAGCCGGGCCATCTCCGGCCCGATCAGTACCGCCAGCCCACCAATGCCGAGGACAAGCCCGATGAGCTTGCGCAGCGTGAAGGCCTCCTTCAGCACCAGGCTGGCCAGGATCGAGGCCCAGATCGGCATGGTGAAGGCGATGATCGCCCCCCTGCCCGCCTGCACCTGCAACAGCCCATAGGCGGAGAACAGGTGCCAGCCGGTGACGTTCAGCAGGCTGGCAATCAGCAGCGGCTTCAGGTCCGCCGCGGCGATGCGGATGGTCTGGCGCTTCGCCAGCGCGAAAGCCAGCAGCGAGAAGCCGCCGACGAACAGGCAAAGGGTGCGGAAGGTGAAGGGCGCGATGCCGGTCAGCGCCAGCTTCATGGCCGGCCAGTTGATCCCCCAGAACAAGGTCAGCAGCACCAGCAGCACGAAACCGCTCGCCGGCAAGGGAGCAGGCAGGGGAGACGCGCCTGGCGGCGCGGTGAAGATCCGCTGGTCGGTCAAGGACAGGCTCCGAAAAGAGCTGAAGGTTCGCCAGCATTAGAAATGATCGGCGCGCAGGGCAAGAGACCGTCTGCACAGTTCTGCCATGCCTATACCGGCAGTCAGGCGGCGATATTGATCTGCGAGATGATGGTATCGAAGTTCTGCGCCGTCTGGGCGTATGCGCCGGCAGCGCGCCCGGCCTGCTGCGCTGCTTGCTGCGTCAAGGGATTGCCTATCCCTTCGCCTTCCTCAGAGGCTGCCTGCTGTTCCTCGTTCCGCTGCTCGCGCAGTTCGGCCTGCGCCTTCAGCCGGGTCTGGTCGGCCTGGGCGGCAACGGCACGGTCCTGCGGCGATGGCTCGGCAGGCGCCAGGGCGGCGCGCTTCACGATCTCCATCTTCTGGATGGTGGCTTCGGGATCGCCGGAAACCGGCGATACATCGATGGAAACCTCGCCGCCAATGGCGTAGCGGTTGCCATCCGGGCCGTTCTCGTACTCATAGGATGGAGAACTTGCGTAGGCACCGCCGGCAGCGGCATGCGCCTGTTCGTGCGCGCGCACCTTGCGGTCGGTCTGCTTCAGCTCATCGACCTGCGCCCGCTCTTCCTCGGTAAGGCCGGAGGGGTCGGTGGTCTCTTCTTCCTCGGAACTGCTGGCGGCACTGAAGGTCTGAAGGTCGATCAGCCGGCCATTGCCGCTCTGCGCTGATTGATTTTCAGCTTCAGCAGCGGGCGTCTGGTTGCCAGCAGCCTGAGTTTGCGGCTGCGGCGCCGTCGAATCCTGCGTTGAGGCGCCAGAAAGCGCCCCGGATGACGCGGTTGCGCCGGGCGCTGTGTAGCTGATCGTGCCGGCAAGTGACGCAATCATTGCGATCACCACCTCTTCCCGCCGTTCGCTGGCGGAAAAGAGTATGCTTGTGAAGGCGGCAAGTCAAAAGACTGCCGCCTCCGCAGCGATCCTAGACGCTGATGTCCAGGTTGGTGCCCCGGCCGGAACCCGCCGGTGCGGCCGGCTGTTGCGCGCCCTGCTGTGCCCCCGCCTGGCCTGCGCCGCGCGCGATGTCGCCGGCGGCCTGCAGATTGGCGGCAGCGCCCTGCGCGGTCACCTGGGCCTGCTGCTGTTCGGAGCGCAGACCCGCGATGGCGAGTGACTGGGCACCGGTTGCGCTTCCTACATTCATGGCGATTCCCTCATTGATTGGTAACCTTGGCGAAGAATATAGGGCGATATCCCTAACAAAGAATGAACGTGGTTTACGTTGCCTCGCACCGTCGCGTGGACTACCTTTTTGGAACGATTGTAATCAAAGTGGCGTTATCGAAAGCGCCACGGACAGTCTTTCCGTTTCGCCCATCAGCCATCACCGGAACCCAGGAGACAAAGCCAGATGTCGAGCGAAAACCTGCACGCCCCGCGCGAACGCCTCAGCAAGGAAACTCTGACGATGCATCATGCCATCGTCTCGGTCATCGAAGAGCTGGAAGCCGTGGA
The DNA here is from genome assembly GCF_022449305.1 of Oceanibaculum sp. Classification (NCBI taxonomy): domain Bacteria; kingdom Pseudomonadati; phylum Pseudomonadota; class Alphaproteobacteria; order Rhodospirillales; family Oceanibaculaceae; genus Oceanibaculum; species Oceanibaculum sp. Next base: position 8,416 of record NZ_JAKUSO010000079.1, read on the forward strand.
CTGGTACCGGCAGCGCGCGGACGATTGCGAGGATGAGAGCCTGAAGGAAATCCTGCTGCACAATATGCGCGAAGAGATCGAGCATGCCTGCATGGGGCTGGAATGGCTGCGCCGCAATAATGAGCATTTCGCCAAGTACATGGACGAATTTCTCTACAAGAAGGGCGATATTGACGAGCATTGATCGTCCCGCGCGCCCTCTATTCTCGCACTGTTCGGCGCGCATAATGAACAAATTCGTCATCCTGTAATAAAACCGCAAACCCCCGTGGCTATAGTCCGAACGGATTTTGGATATCCGTCAGGATTGTTAGCAAACGGGGGGTTTGCATGTCTCTTTTCCGTAATATGGCCATGGCGCTGTCGCTGGGTGTGCTTGTCGCGGGCTGCGCCACGGCGGACTCGCACAAGATGTCTTCGCCCTATGACAAGCCGGGCTTCACCACCATGGTGGAAGATGGCCGTCTCTGGGTGTTCAAGACCGGTTCCAAGGAGCTGGCGGACTTCCAGAAGAAGGGCGAGCCCGCCAAGCAGGTGACCCGCATCGCCGCCGGCCCGAACCGGATGACGGTAAAGTCCACCGACAGCGCGACGATCGACGCCTATATCGTCCAGAAGGCCGGCTTCGAGACCAAGATCGAGGATGGCCGCCTGTGGGTGTTCAAGTCGGGCTCCAAGGAGTGGGCGGCGTTCGAGAAGAGCGGCGAGCCGGCGAAGCAGGTGACCCGCATTGCTGCCGGCCCCGGCGGGATGACCATCAAGTCGAGCGACTCCAAGGTCATCGACGAGTATCTGGCGGCGAAGTAAGCCTTCTGCCAGGCAGTATGGAACGGGCGTCCTTCGGGGCGCCCGTTTTCGTTGTGCGCTCCGCTCATGCTGTCTTGCACCGGGCGCGGGTTGCGTATGGAGAGGCGGCTGTTAAGCTGCCTGCAACCTTAACAACTATAAAAGACGCCCCCTTCATGACAGCTTCCGACAGCAACCCGGCAGGCAACTGGCCGGAGCAGATATTCGCGGTGCTGAAACGCGCCGAAATTCGCCAGGTCGGCTATGTGCCGGATGCCGGCCACAGCCGGCTGATCAAGCTGTGCCAGGCCGACCCGGATATGCACACGGTCTCCCTGACCACCGAGGAGGAAGGCATCGCCCTTGCCGCCGGTGCCTGGCTGGGCGGGCAGCGGGCGGCCCTGCTGATGCAGAGCAGCGGCGTCGGCAATTGCGTGAACATGCTCTCGCTGGCGAAATCCTGCCGCTTTCCGCTGCTGACGCTGGTGACGATGCGCGGCGAATGGGCGGAGTTCAACCCCTGGCAGCTGCCGATGAGTCAGGCCACGCCGCAATCCTTCGAGATGATGGGCGGGCTGGTCTATCGCGCCGACACGCCGGAAGAAGTGGCGGAGACCGTCGAGGCCGCCGCCGACATCGCCTTCAATGGCGACAGCGTCGCCGCCGTGCTGCTGGGGCAGCGCCTGATCGGCCGCAAGCAATGGGTGAAGAAATGAGCCGTTCCAACAAGCTGGACCGCCGCGCGGTCGCCAGGGCCCTGCTGGACGGGCGCGACGAAAACCTCCTTGTAGTCACCGGCCTCGGCTCCACCACCTATGACGCCTTTGCCGCCGGCGATCATGACCTGAACTTCTATCTGTGGGGCGCCATGGGTGGTGCCGCCATCATGGGGCTGGGCATCGCGTTGGCCCAGCCGGACCGCAAGGTGCTGGTCATCACCGGCGATGGCGAGATGCTGATGGGCATGGGTGCGCTGGCCACCATCGGCGTGCAGCAGCCGGCCAACCTCTCCGTTATCGCCTTCGACAATGCGCATTACGGCGAGACCGGCATGCAGGCCAGCCACACCGGCAAGGGCGTCGATCTGGTCGGCGTCGCCAAGGCCTGCGGCATTCCCGATTGCCGTGACGTGAACGACATGGAGGGCGTGGCCGAGCTGAAGGCGCGCATCCGCCAGGGTGGCGGCACGCTGTTCGCCCGTGTCGGTATTTCCGCCGAGGAGACGCCGCGCGCCCTCCCGACCCGGGATGGCGTCGAGCTGAAGCTGCGCTTCCGCAAGGCGCTGGGAGTCTAGGCGCCATGCCCGCCTCCAACCTGTTCAATGCTGAGGAGATCCTCGACGGCATCTGCGGGTGGGTGCGGATCGAAAGCCCGACCTACGAGCCGGACCGGGTGAACCGCATGATGGACGAGGCCGAGGGGGTGATGCGCGCCCTCGGCGCCGCCATCGAGCGGATTCCCGGCACGGATGGCTATGCCGATGTGGTGAAGGCCACCCTGCCCTTCGGCGACGATCCGGATGCGCCCGGCATCCTGGTGCTGGGTCATCTCGACACGGTGCATCCGGGCGGCACCATCGACGGGCCGCTGCAACTGCGCCGCGAGGGCGACAAGGTCTTTGGCCCCGGCATCTACGACATGAAGGGCGGGATGTACCTCGCCTATTACGCGCTGCGGCAGATGCTGAAGGCCGGGCAGAAACCGGCCCTGCCGGTCACCTTCCTGTTTATCCCGGATGAGGAGGTCGGCAGCCCCTCGACGCGGGTGCTGATCGAGGCCGAGGCGAAGCGCAGCCGCTGCGTGCTGGTGCCGGAGCCCTCGCGACAGGGCAATGTGGTGACCGGCCGGCACGCCTTCCTGCGCTACAGGCTGCACATCCATGGCAAGCCGGCCCATGCCGGGGCGGACAACCGGGCCGGGCGCAGCGCCATCCGCGCCATGGCACGGCTGATCGACCGGCTGGAGGGGATGTCCGATTTCGAGCGCGGCATCACCTACTCGGTCGGTGTGGTGCGCGGCGGCCAGTGGGTGAACGTCATCCCCATCGAGTGTACGGCGGAAGTGCTGTGCGTTGCCCCGACCGAGGAAGCCTTCGCCGAGGTGCAGGCGAGCATGGCGGCACTGAAGCCGGACGATCCCGAGGTCACGCTGGTGGTCGAGCCGGGGCCGGTGCGGCCGCTGTTTCGCGCCAGCGAGGGCACCATGGCGCTGTACGAAATGGCGCGGCAGCTGTCCGAGGCGGAGGGGATCGCGCTGACCCACGGTCAGTTCGGCGGCGGCAGCGACGGCAATTTCACCGGGGCGCTGGGCGTGCCGACGCTGGACGGGCTGGGCGTGCGCGGCGGCGGCCCGCATACTCATGGCGAGCATTTGCTTGTGTCCTCACTGGAGCCGCGCGCCCGGCTGCTGGCCGGCCTTTTCGAGACGATCCGGTAATGCTAATCGCCTGACGCGGCGCGCAGCCGTGCCCGGTAGATCGAATAGAGCCCGGCGGCGACGATCAGGCTGGCCCCGGCTACCGTCCAGCCATCCGGCAGGTCGCCGAACACCAGCCAGCCCAGGATCGTCACCAGCACCAGCTGGGTATATGTGAAAGGCTGCAGCGCCGAGGCTGGCGCCAGGGTGAAGGCCTTCATGAACACGGTATGCCCCGCCGCGCCCAGAATGCCGATCAGCAGCAGCAGGAACCAGCCAAGCGGCGTCGGCTCTGTCCAGTGGAACGGCACCACGACGCTGGTCATGGCCAGGCCGATTACCGCCGTCCACAGTGCCGTGGTCGGGGCCGGATCGTAGCGTCCGACGATGCGCAGCATGATCTGATAGACCGCCCACATGGCGGTACCGATCAGCGTCAGGATGGTACCGGTGCTCATGCTCTCGAAGCCCGGCCGGACGATGATGAGAACGCCGGCAAAGCCGACAGCAACCGCCGACCAGCGCCGCCAGCCAACCCTTTCCCCCAGGAATGGCACGGAAAGCGCCACCACCATCAGCGGCGCGCTGGCGGCGATGGCCTGCACATCGGCCAGCGGCAGGTATTTCAGTGCGGCCACGAAGAAGCCCATCTCGATGACCAGCAGCGCCGCCCGCGCGCCCTGCAGCAGTGGCCGCTGCGAGCGCCAGGTCAGCCCGCCATGTCTTTTGTAGGACAGTGCCAGCGCGATCGGCACGAAGATCAGGAACCGCACCCAGAGAATCTGCGCGATGCTGTGGCTCTGGCCCAGCACCTTGTTCAGCGTATCGACGCAGGCGAACATGAAGACGCCAACCAGCACGATGGCGATGCCGGCCTTCAGCGATTGCGCCTCCTGCTCGGCTGCGGTCAGCGCCATGCGAGCGCCCTATTCCCAGCTATTGGCATTTTTGTCGAAATCTTTGCTCTGGGCCCTGACCACGCAGAAGCGATGGCCTGTCGGCGCGGCCATGACCACCCAGCCCTTGATCTCGACGATCTTCCTGGCACCCAGTTTTTCCAGCCGGGCAACTTCCGCAGGAATGTCGTCAGCCTCGATATCGAGATGCACGCGGCTCGGGTGATCGACCCTCTGCACCTCGATATCCATCTCCCCTGACGGCATCTCCAGCTTGATATAGCCGGCATCCTCAGTGGCCTTGTCCCGCCGCCGCGGCAGGCCAAGCGCCTGGCTCCAGAAATCGGCCGCCCCGTCGAGATCTTCGCCGAGACAGTCGATGATGAAGCCGCCAAGCCTGCTGCGGTGCATGGGAAGACTCCTCGGAAAAGACCTAGCCGCGCCCGACGAAGGGCATCTTGGTCGCCATGACGGTCATGAACTGAACATTGGCGTCCAGCGGCAGGCTGGCCATGTAGGCGACCGCGCTGCCGACATGGGCGACATCCATGCGCGGCTCGACCATCATCGTGCCGTTGGGCTGCGGCACGCCCTTGGTCATGCGCTCGGTCATCTCGGTCGCCGCGTTGCCGATATCGATCTGGCCGCAGGCGATATCGTATTTGCGTCCGTCCAGCGAGGTGCATTTGGTGAGGCCGGTGATCGCGTGCTTGGTCGCCGTATAGGGCGCCGAATTGGGCCTCGGCCGGTCGGCCGAGATCGAGCCGTTGTTGATGATGCGCCCGCCGCGCGGGGTTTGATCCTTCATCAGCCTGAAGGCTTCCTGGGTGCAGTAGAA
>NZ_JAKUSO010000008.1:0-78194 GCF_022449305.1 Oceanibaculum sp.
ACGGATGTGCAGCGTCTCCGCCGCAGGCTGGCGGATCACGGTCAGGCCGCCGGTTCGCTGACCCGCGCCTTCGAAGGGGCGGGGCTGGGACTGCCGCTGGTGAAGTCGATGACCGAGATGCAGGGCGGCCGACTGGTGCTGACCAGCACGCCGGATGTCGGTACCCGCGTTGCCATCGTGCTGCCGGCCAGCCGGCGCGTCGCCCCGGAACAGCAGGGCTGACGCGGCTACTCCCCAGCGGCTATTCCCCGGTGATCGCCTTGTCCATCTGCGCGACGTCGATGATGGTATCGGTCAGGTTCGCGTCGGTCAGGTTGGCGCCGTTCAGGTCAGCGTCAGTCAGGTCGGCATCCATCAGATTGACGTGCCGCAGATCGGCCTGCGCCAGCTTCGCGCCGCGCAGCCGGGCGCCGGCCAGGTTGGTCGGCCATTTGCGCCCGGTCGGCCGGCCCTGGCCATCCTTCAGATCGACCGGGCCGAGGCTCGCCTTGCGCATGTCGGCGCCGGACAGGTCGGCATCCACCATGCTGGCGCCATCGACGATGGCGCCCAGGAAGCTGGCATTGGTCAGCACGGCGCGCGACAGGTCGGCCATCACCAGCCGGCAGCGCTCGAACTTGGCGCCGACCAGCTTGGTATCCTTCAGCTCCGCGCCGGACAGGTTGGTGCCACTGAAATCCATGTAGCTGAGGTCGGTGCCCGACAGCACCGCGCGCTCGCCAGTGCGGCCCTGGTCCTTGATCCACAGCGCATGCTTGTCCAGCACCGCCTGCACGTTCGGCGGCAGCCCTTCCTGCATGCCGACCAACTGGGCGCCGGTGACATCGACCGCCGACATGTCCACGCCTTCCAGATTGGCGCCGACCAGCGTGGCGTTCTTCATCACCGCATTGGCGACGACGGCCCCTTCCAGATTGGCGCCCGACAAATTGGCGCCGGTCAGATTGGCCTCGGCCAGATTGGCGCCGGTCAGGTTGGCGCCCGTCAGGTCCGCCCCCTTCAGGTTCACGCCTGACAGGTTGGCACCGGCCAGCGCCGCCCCCTTCAGGTTGCAATTCATCATCGCGGAGTTCGACAGGTCGGCGCCGTTGGAATTGGCGTTGCGCATCCGCTCATTCTCGTGGTCGCCGCCGCCATACAGCGCGCCGCCGCGGAAATCCGCCTGCTCCAGATTGGCATTGTTCAGATTGGCCCGCCGCAGGCTAACGCCGCGCAGGTCGCATTTGCGCAAATTCGCCTGGCGCAAATCGGCGCGGTCCAGTGTTGCGCAGAACAGATCGGCCTCTTCCAGCACGCAGCCCGCCAGCACGGTACGGTGCAGATTGGCGCCCGCCATATTGGCGCCCTTCAGGTTCGCCCTGGCCAGGGTCAGCCCCGACAGGTCGCGCATCGACAGATTGGCGCGTAACCCGCCCTTGCGGTGTTTCAGCCAGCTTTCATGCTGGTCGATGATCGAGGCAATTTCCTGCGGCGTCATGGCATCCTGCGCTGTAAGGCCGCCCTTACTGGAGGCCTGTTTCGGTCGTCGTTCTGTCTGTTGCGCCCGTTTATCGGGTCGCCGGTTTGTGAGTGCCGTACGAAAGAAAGCAGGCCCGGTAAGTGAAAGTGTTTTTCGTAAAGATTGTATTACCGGTCCCGCGCAATCCCCATCGGAGTATGTTGTGAGAGCGCTGCGACCGCAAGACGTTCGGCAATGTCTTCGGCGCCCTGATTTTCATATTGTCGGTCGCCGGTCCGCCGTGCTTCCCTCGATTTTGGGAAAATTGTCCTATATTTCCGTGTTCCCCAATAAAGACCCGACAGTAAAGACCGGACAGGGAAGACCCGATGGCGACGCTGCTCTACACGCACGAGGCCTGCCTCGCGCACGATACCGGCCCCTATCACCCGGAGCGACCGGACCGGTTGCGCGCCGTACTGGAGGCGCTGGACGAGCCGCGTTTTGCCGGTCTTGTCCGCCGTGAGGCGCCGGTAGCGACGGAGGAGCAGCTGCTGCGCGCCCATCCGCAGGCGCATGTCGATGCGGTGAAGGCGGCGATCCCGGCCGAGGGGCTGTCGGGAATCGATGCCGATACGATTGTCAGCCCGCAGTCGCTTGAGGCGGCGCTGCGCTGCGCCGGGGCGGTCTGCGCGGCGGTGGATGCGGTCGTCGGCGGCGAGGCGGAAAATGCCTTCTGCGCCGTGCGCCCGCCCGGACACCATGCCGAGGCGGCCCGCGCCATGGGCTTCTGCCTGTTCAACAGTGCTGCCGTCGGCGCCTATCATGCACGCGCCGTGCATGGGCTGAAGCGCGTCGCCGTGGTGGATTTCGACGTGCATCACGGCAATGGCACGCAGGACATCTTCTGGAACGACCATGAGATGTTCTATGGGTCGACGCATCAGGCGCCGCTCTATCCCGGCACCGGGGCAGCCAATGAACGTGGCCTCGACAACATCCTGAATGTGCCGCTGCCGCCGCTGGCCGATGGCGCGGCGTTCCGCCACGCCTTCGCCGAACATTTGCTGCCGGCGCTGACGGAGTTCCGCCCCGACCTGGTGATCATCTCGGCCGGCTTCGATGCCCACAAGGACGACCCGCTGGCCGCCTTGTGCCTGGAGGAGGAGGATTTCGCCTGGGCCACGCGGGAGCTGATGCGGCTGGCGGCCTATCAGTGCGGCGGACGGCTGGTCTCCACGCTGGAAGGCGGCTATGACCTCGACGCGCTGGGTCGGTCGGCCGCTGCTCATGTTGCCGCGCTTATGGGGCAATAACACGCGGCTTCGGCTTGTTCCGGCGGGGCGAGGTGGCTACACTCCGCCCCCTTTCCACCCAGCAGGCGCCAAGGCAACAGCATGAGCGAAAAGACCCACAGCGACATCGACGCCCTGAGCTTCGAGCAGGCCCTCGCCGAGCTGGAGGCCATCGTCTCCAAGCTGGAGAAGGGCGAGATCGGCCTGGAGGATTCTATCGATACCTACGAGCGCGGCGTGCTGCTGAAGGCGCATTGCGAGCGCAAACTGCAGGACGCGCAGATGAAGGTGGAGCGCATCAAGCTGGGGCCGGATGGCAACGTCGCCGCCGAACCCTTCGATCCCGCCAACTGAGCGGTCCTGCGATGGATGTCAAGGCCGCCATGGCGGAGGCCGCCGAGGCCGTCGCCGAGACGATGGACCGGCTGCTGGCCCTGCCGGACGGGCCGGAGGCGCGCGTCGTCGAGGCGATGCGCTATTCAGCACTGGGCGGCGGCAAGCGGCTGCGCGCCTTCCTGGTGCTGCAAAGCGCGGCGCTGTTCTCGGTCAGCCGCAGCTGCGCGCTGCGGGTAGCGGCGGCGGTGGAATTCCTGCACGCCTATTCGCTGATCCATGACGATCTGCCGGCGATGGATGACAGTGACCTGCGGCGCGGCCGGCCCAGCTGCCACAAGGCGTTCGACGAGGCGACGGCGGTACTCGCCGGCGATGCGCTGCTGACCTACGCCTTCGAGGTGCTGGCGCAGGAAGAAACCCACAGCGACCCCAGGGTCCGGGCCGAGCTGGTGCTGGCGCTGGCGCGTGCCTCGGGCACGCAGGGCATGGTCGGCGGCCAGATGCTCGACCTGCTGGCCGAGGACATGGACAGCATCGATGCCAGCCTGATCATCCGGCTGCAGCGCATGAAGACGGCGGAGCTGCTGTGCTTCAGCTGCGAGGCCGGCGCCATTCTGGGCAAGGCCGGCAAGGCGGCGCGCCACGCGCTGCATTCCTACGGGCAGGAGATGGGGCTGGCCTTCCAGATTGCCGACGACCTGCTGGATATCGAGGGCGACAGCAGCGTGACCGGCAAGCCGACCGGCCTCGACGATGCCGCCGGCAAGGCCACGCTGGTAGCGGCGCTGGGCGTCGAGAATGCCCGCGCCCATGCGCTGATGCTGGTCGATCAGTCGGCCCGGCACCTTGATTTCTTCGATGACAAGGCGAAGCTGTTGAAGCAAGTTGCCCGTTTCGTCGTCGAACGGCAGGCATGAGCGATAGTCCCATCGCGGATAAAGAGGTAAGGCCCATGGCCGACAGCCCGACCCCGGTTCTGGACAAGGTCACCACACCGGCGGACATGAAGGATTTCTCCATCGACCAGCTGACCACGCTGGCCGGCGATCTGCGCCGTGAGACCATCGACGCGGTCTCGCGCACCGGCGGCCATCTGGGTGCCGGGCTTGGCGTGGTGGAGTTGACGGTGGCGATCCACCATGTGTTCGATACGCCGCGCGACCGGCTGATCTGGGATGTCGGCCACCAGGCCTATCCGCACAAGATCCTTACCGGGCGGCGCGACCGCATCCGCACGCTGCGCCAGGGCGGCGGCCTCAGCGGCTTCACCCGGCGCTCGGAGAGCGAATACGACCCGTTCGGTGCCGCGCACAGCTCGACCTCGATCTCCGCCGGCCTCGGCATGGCGGTGGCGCGCGACCTTAAGGGCGGCGACAACAATGTCATCGCGGTCATCGGCGACGGCTCGATGAGTGCCGGCATGGCCTATGAGGCGATGAACAATGCCGGCTCGATGGACAGCCGGCTGATCGTCATCCTGAACGACAATGACATGTCCATCGCGCCGCCGACCGGCGCCATGAGCAACTATCTCTCCCGTCTCATTGCCTCGAAATCCTATCGCGGGCTGCGCGAGGCGATGAAGCAGATGGCCAGCCGCTTCCCGAAGCCGCTGGAGAATGCGGCGCGCCGGGCCGAGGAATATGCCCGCGGCATGGTGACCGGCGGCACGCTGTTCGAGGAGATGGGCTTCCTCTATATCGGCCCGGTGGACGGGCACGATATCAGCCATCTGGTGCCGATCCTGAAAAGCCTGCGCGACCGGCCGGAAGCCGGCCCGGTGCTGCTGCATGTCGTCACCGAAAAGGGCAGGGGGCATCCCTTCTCGAAGGACAGCCCGGAGAAGTATCACGCGGTCCAGAAGTTCGATCTGGTGACCGGCGCACAGGTGAAGGCGAAGGCGAACGCGCCCAGCTACACCAATGTCTTCGCGCAGGCGCTGATCCAGGAGGCGGAGGCCGACGAGCGCATCGTCGCCATTACCGCCGCCATGCCGGGCGGCACCGGCCTCGACAAGTTCGCCGAGCGCTTCCCGGACCGCAGCTTTGATGTCGGCATCGCCGAGCAGCATGCCGTCACCTTCGCCGCCGGCCTGGCGACGGAGGGGATGAAGCCGTTCGCGGCGATCTACTCCACCTTCCTGCAGCGCGGCTATGATCAGGTGGTGCATGATGTGGCGATCCAGCGCCTGCCGGTGCGCTTCGCCATCGACCGCGCCGGGCTGGTCGGCGCCGATGGCGCCACCCATGCCGGCAGCTTCGATGTCGCCTATCTGGGCTGCCTGCCGGATTTCGTGCTGATGGCGGCGGCCGACGAGGCGGAGCTGGTGCATATGGTCGCCACTGCGGCATCCATCGACGACCGGCCGTCTGCCGTGCGCTATCCGCGCGGCGAGGGCACCGGCGTGGAACTGCCGGCACGTGGCCAGCCGCTGGAGATCGGCAGGGGCCGCGTGCTGCGCGAGGGTACGGCGGTTGCCATCCTGTCCTATGGCGCGCGGCTGCAGGAATGCCTCGCCGCCGCCGAGGAGCTGGCGGGCTACGGCCTGTCCGCCACGGTCGCCGATGCGCGCTTCGCCAAGCCGCTGGATACCGGGCTGGTGGAGCGGCTGGCGCGCGGCCATGAGGTGCTGATCACCATCGAGGAAGGCTCGGTCGGCGGCTTCGGCTCCTTCGTACTGCAGCATCTGGCGACATCGGGGATGCTGGATGCCGGCCTGCGCGTGCGGCCGATGGTGCTGCCCGACCGCTTCATCGACCATGATTCGCCGGAGAAACAGTATGCCGAGGCCGGGCTGAACGCCGACGGCATCGTGCGCACCGCCCTGGCGGCACTCGGCCGTAGCGCCAGCGAGGCGCCGGCCCGGGCGTGAGGGATAAAACCCTCGCCCCGGAAGGGGAGAGGGATTGTTTAAATTCCTCCTACTCCCGAGGCACGCCGTTCGGGTCCTCGCTGCCGGCGCGGTAGCGGAAGGTGCCGGTGCCGGTGGCGACCAGCGTGCCGTCCTCGGCCGTCACCTCGGCGGCAACGAAGAATATCTTGCGGCCGCCGCCTGTCACGCGGGCGGTCGTGCGCAGCGTGCCCTTCGAGGCCTGCCCCAGATATTGCGTGGTCAGCGACAGTGTCACGCAGCGCCGCACCTGGCCGGGGATCGGGCAGTAACAGCCGCAGAAGCCGGAGATGGTGTCGATCAGCGAGGCCGGCACGCCGCCATGCAGCACGCCGGCGCGGTTCAGGTGCTGCGGGCCGATGTCTAGCTCCAGCACGGCATAGCCCTCGCGCCATTCCACCAGCCGGTAGCCCATCAGTTCCTGATAGCCCGAAGTGGGCTCCAGCGCGATCAGCTCGCGCATCAGGCTGTCGTCATGCTGCGCTGCGGCGGCGGAGGCTGCGGATTTCGTCATCTTGATCCCGTTCGGATTGCGGAAAGACAGGGGTTTTTCGGCATGCCCCGCAGCATATCGCACTGCGGTGCCGCCGTCCCTCTTGACCATCAATGGGTATGTGTACAGTCTAGCCTGTACGCAAAGCAAACAGGTTGATCGGTGCACCGCGCGCCGATGAGACCGAAATCTCACTCCGGAACAGGGAGCACACAATGCGGAAATTCTTTACGGCCATGGCGCTTTCCATGGCGGTTGCCGGCTTTTCCACCGCCGCCTCGGCGGAAACCTGGGATATGCCGCTGCCGTACCCCGATACCAACTTCCACACCAAGAACACGCGGATGTTCGCCGAGGATGTGGCGAAGCTGTCGGGCGGCAAGCTGACCATCACCATCCACAGCGGTGCCTCGCTGTTCAAGATGCCGGAGATCAAGCGCGCGGTCCGTACCGGCCAGGCGCAGATCGGCGAGATCCTGCTGTCTGCCTACGGTAACGAGAACGCGGTGTTCGAGGCTGACGGCGTGCCGTTCCTGGCCACCGGCTACGACAATGCCATGAAGCTGTACAAGGCCCAGAAGCCGGTGCTGGAAAAGCTGCTGGCCGAGGAAGGGCTGAAGCTGCTTTATGCAGCGCCCTGGCCGGGCCAGGGGCTGTTCGTGCAGACCGAGATCGCCTCGGTTGAGGGCATGAAGGGCGTGAAGTTCCGCGCCTACAACGCCGCGACCGCGCGCTTTGCCGAGCTGGCCGGCGCAGTGCCGACCACCGTGCAGTATGCCGAGGTGCCGCAGGCCTTCTCCACCGGCCTGGTTTCCTCGATGCTGACCTCCGGCGCCACCGGCGTGGACGTGAAAGCCTGGGACTTCGTGAAGGTGTTCTATCAGACCGACGCGATGCACCCGAAGAACATCGTCTTCGTGAACAAGCGTGCCTTCGACGGGCTGGACAAGGCAACGCAGGACGCGGTGATGAAGGCTGCCGCCGATGCCGAGACCCGCATCTGGGCCGCCAGCAAGCAAGAGGCCGAGCGCACCGTGAAGGCGCTGGGCGACAATGGCATGAAGGTGCTGATGCCGAGCGACAAGCTGCAGGCCGACCTGAAGGCCATCGGCGACCAGATGGTCAAGGAATGGCTTGAGAAGGCCGGCGCCGACGGCAAGACCATCGTGGACGCCTACAACAAGATGTAAGGCGTCTCCCGGTCCGAAACGCCCAGGGCTGCAACCGGCACCCTGGGCGTTTCGCCATAGGCCGGGCCTCTATCCCTTTTCCAACCTGTCACGCATCGCGGGGTGGCCATGCGCGCGGCGCTCGATTTCCTGTACAAGCTGTGCGGCGTTCTGGCGGCGATCTCGCTGGCCGGCATCGCCGTCCTTATCCTGGCGCAGATCGTCGGCCGCTTCTTCGGCGTGCTGGTGCCGTCCGCGAACGAGATCGCCGGCTTCCTGATGGCCGCCTCTTCCTTCCTGGCGCTGGCCTATGCCTTCAAAGCGGGCAGCCACATCCGGGTCAATCTGGTGCTGCTGCGGCTCGCCCCGTCGTCGCGCCGCTGGGCCGATATCGTCTGCCTGGTGGCCGGCACCATCCTGTCCTCCTATTTCGCCTGGTACACCTGGGTGCTGGTTGCCGATTCGATCCGCTTCAAGGAAGTCGCGGACGGGCTGGTGCCGATTCCGCTGGCCTGGCCGCAAGGCGCCATGCTGGTTGGCCTTACGGTACTGGCCATCGCCTTCCTGGACGAGCTGATCTCCGTGATTCGCGGCAATACGCCGTCCTATGACAATTCCGAGGATGTGGTGCTGGAGAACCGCCCTGAGCTGGGGCCATCCGACCGCATCGAAGCGAACGATTAAGGCGGGGACCGGTTCATGGACCAGCTTATCCAGTCGATCCTGCTGATCGCGCTGCTCTTCCTCTTCCTCGGCGGCGGCTTCTGGGTCGCCATGTCGCTGCTGGCCATCGGCTATGTCGGCATCTCCATGTTCGCCAGCGCGCCGCCCGGCATCGTCATGTCCACCACGGTGTGGGGGGCGTCGGCCAGCTGGACGCTGACCGCCCTGCCGCTGTTCATCTGGATGGGCGAGATCCTGTTCCGCACCAAGCTGTCGGAGGACATGTTCCAGGGGCTGGCCCCCTGGCTGACCCGGCTGCCGGGCCGGCTGCTGCATGTGAATGTGCTGGGCTGCGCGGTGTTCGCCGCCGTCTCCGGCTCCTCGGCGGCGACCGCGATGACGGTCGGCAAGATGTCGGTGCCGGAACTGTCCCGGCGCGGCTATGACGAGAAGCTGTCGATCGGCTCGCTGGCCGGCTCCGGCACGCTGGGCCTGCTGATCCCGCCCTCGATCATCCTGATCGTCTATGGCGTCTCGGCCGAGGTGTCCATCGTCCAGCTGTTCATTGCCGGTGTGTTCCCCGGCATGCTGCTGGCCGGGCTGTTCATGGGCTATATCGCGCTGTGGGCGGTGATCCATCCGGGCAAGACCCCGCCCGCCGATTTCAGCATGGGCTTCCTGGAGAAGGTCTATGCCTCGCGCCGGCTGATCCCGATCATCCTGCTGATCGTCTTCGTCATCGGCTCGATCTACTGGGGCTGGGCGACGGCGACGGAGGCCGCGGCCTGCGGTGTCGCCGGCGCGCTGTTCCTGTCGCTGGTCACCGGTTCGCTGAACTGGCAGGCCTTCTGGTCCAGCCTGCTGGGTGCCACCCGCACCTCCTGCATGATCGCCTTCATCCTGGCGGGGGCGGCCTTCCTGTCGGTGGCGATGGGCTATACCGGCCTGCCGCGCGTGCTGGCGGAGTGGATCCGCGACATGCAGCTCTCGCCCTATGTGCTGCTGATTGCGCTGACCTTGTTCTTCATCGTGCTGGGCTGCTTCCTGGACGGCATCTCGGTGGTGGTGCTGACCGTCGCCATCATCCTGCCGATGGTGCAGGCGGCGGGCATCGACCTGCTGTGGTTCGGCATCTATGTCGTGCTGGTGGTGGAGATGTCGCAGATCACCCCGCCGGTCGGCTTCAACCTGTTCGTGCTGCAGGGCCTGACGGGACGCAACATCCTCTATATCGCCTATGCCGCGCTGCCCTTCTTCCTGCTGATGGTGGCGGCGGTCGTGATCATCACCATCTTCCCGGAGATCGTCACCTACCTGCCGCAGCAGGCGACGGCGCGGAACTGAGGGGGAGCTTGTAAACCCTCTCCCCTGGCGGGAGAGGGTGGTGAGCGTCAGCGAACCGGGTGAGGGGGCGGCTCGGCCCGTGCAACTACCCCTCACCCAGCTTCGCCTAATTCGCTCCGCTCATAAGGCTACGCAACCCTCTCCCGCAAGGGGAGAGGGAGAACACGAAATAGCCCCACCCCCTCACCCTGCCGGGTATAGCCCCTCATTGATGGCGAGGCGCTTCAGCAGCGCGTAGATCAGGTCGATGGAGGGCGTCTCGACGCCGGTCAGGTCGCCCAGCTCGACGACCGCGCCGACGATCGGCTCGATCTCCAGCGGCCGGCCGGCCAGCAGATCCTGCAGCGTCGAGGTCTTGAAGTCCTTCAGCCGGGGCCCGCTCTCGAACCGCTTGTCGATGCTGACCGGCAGGCTGGCGCCCAGCGCGCTGGCGACGGCTTCCGCCTCCTCCATCATCCGGCGCATGAAGCCGCGCAGGATGTCGTCGTCATAGAGCTGGCCCATGGTCGCGCGGGTGAGCGCGCTGAGCGGGTTGGAGGTGATATTGCCGAGCAGCTTCGACCACACATAGTCGCGGATATTGTCGTGCGCGACGGCGGTGATGCCGGCGGTCCCGAAGGCCTCCATCAGGCGGGTCAGGCGCGGGCTCATGCTGCCGTCCGGCTCACCCATCTCGAAACGTTCGCGGCCGGTGACGGTCACCGTGCCGGGGCTGGTGACCTCCGCGCCGATATGCACGACGCAGCCGATGGCGCGCTTGGGCCCGATGGCATCGCGGATGATCCCGCCGGGGTCCAGCCGGTCGATGGAGCGGCCCTCATGCTGGCCGGGCAGGGCGTGGAAATACCACCAGGGCACGCCGTTCATGGCGAACACCACGGCGGTGTCCGGCCCCAGCAGCGGCGCCATGCTGCGCGCGATGCCGGTAAGGCCATGTGCCTTCACCGTGCAGATCACCACATCCTGCGGGCCGAAATCGGCGGGATTGTCGCTGGCCGCAGGGCGGACGGTGAGGCTCTCGCCCTGCTGGTGCAGGGTCAGCCCGTCCTGGCGGATCGCCGCCAGATGCGCGCCCCGGGCGATCAGGCTGGCCTCGATGCCTTCCGTCGCCGCCAGCCGCGCGCCGAGATATCCGCCGACCGAGCCGGCGCCATAGATGCAGATTTTCACGCTTTCAGCCTCCGATTTGCTTTGTGCGCTTTGTACTGCCTGACGGCGCGGCGGGCAATCATCGCTGTCATGCCGCGCTGACGGTTGACGCGGCGCGCGTGCACAACACACTCTCATCGCAACACAAGAAAAGACGAGGGTCGGAAACCATGGATGCCAGCGTCGCGCTGCCGCGCAGCGACACGAAGGTCATTGGCCTTATCAGCACGGCGCACTTCCTCAGCCATGTGTACATGCTGGTGCTGCCGCCGCTGTTCCCGTTGCTGAAGGACGTCTATGGCGTCAGCTTCGCGGCGCTGGGGCTGGCGCTGACCGTGTTCAACGTGGCGACCGGCCTGACCCAGGCGCCGATGGGCTTCCTGGTGGACCGGTTCGGTGCCCGCGCCATCCTGATCGCCGGGCTGATCGTCGAGGCCATCGCCTTCATGATGATCGGCCTGTTTCCCAGCTACTGGGCGCTGATCGCGCTGATGGCCGTCGCCGGCCTCGCCAATGCCGTCTATCACCCCGCCGACTACACGATCCTGTCGGCCTCAGTCGATGGCAAGCGCATGGGGCGGGCCTTTTCCATCCATACTTTCGCCGGCTATTTCGGCTTCGCCGTCGCCCCGGTGATGATGGTGTTCCTGTTGGGCGCGGTCGGCTGGCAGATGGCGCTGGTGATCGCCGGCGGGGCGGGCCTTGCCGTGGCGCTGGTGCTGATGGCGTTTTCCGGCGTTCTGAAAGACGAGACTCCTGCTGGCGCCCAGGCGGGAGGCCGCAAGCCGAAGCCGGAAGAATCAGCGTCCGCATCTGGCCCCCAAGGCATCAAATTGCTGCTCAGCCTGCCGGTCATCATGGGGTTCCTGTTCTTCGTCGGCATCTCGATGACCAATGGTGGCTTCACCAGCTTCGGCGTCTCGGCGCTGGTGACGATCTACGAGGCACCGCTGGCCCAGGCCAACGTGCCGCTGACCGCCTATCTGTTCGCCAGCGCGGCGGGCGTGCTGGCCGGCGGCTGGGTTGCCGACCGCACCAATCGCCATTCGCTGGTGGCCGGCGGCTGCTTCCTGCTGGTCGGGCTGTTCGTTGCCTGCATTGCCGCCTTCAGCCCGTCGCTGGCGGTGGTCGGCGTGCTGTTCGCGCTGGCCGGCTTCTTCAGCGGCATGGTCGCACCCTCGCGCGACATGATGATCCGCGCGGTCACCCCGGCGGGGTCGACCGGCAAGGTGTTCGGCTTCGTCTCCACCGGCTTCAATCTGGGCGGGGCGATCACGCCGCTGATGTTCGGCCTGCTGCTGGACCGGGTGGCCGATCCGTCGATCCTGTTCTGGGTGATTGCCGGCCTCAGCGTGGCGACCATCGCCACCGTCCTGACGGCGGGCAATGTCAGCCGGCGCTGAGCGGTAGTTTGCGGGCGAGCTGCCGTTCGCGGTGCCAGACATAGAGGCCGCTGGCGACCAGCAGGGCGGAGCCGGCGAGCATGTGCGCCTGCGGCACATCGCCGAACATCAGGAAGCCCAGCAGCATGGCCCAGATCAGCTGGCTGTAGCTGAACGGCGCCAGCGCTGACGCCTCCGCCAGCTTGTAGGCGCGAATCAGGACCAGATGGCCGAGGCCACCCAGCGCGCCGACCGCACCGAACAGCAGCCAGCTCTCCAGCGGTACGGCGCGCCAGTAGAACGGCACGATCAGGCTGGTGACGGCACAGCCGACCACCGCCGTGTAGAGCAGCATGGTGGTGCCGTCCTCGCTGCGGCCCAGGATGCGGGTCATCAGCGAGAAGCCGGCGAAGGTCAGCGCCACGCCCAGCACCAGGAAGGATGCCCAGTGCACGCTGCCCATGCCGGGGCGCAGGATGATCAGCACGCCGACCAGACCGACGACAACGGCGGCCCAGCGGCGCGGGCCGACCTTCTCGCCCAGCACCGGCACCGACAAGGCGGTCACCAGCAGCGGCGACAGGAAGCCGATGGCGCTGGCGTCGGCCAGCGGAATGTAGCTGATGGCGGTGAAGAACATCGCCGTCGAGGCCAGCAGCAGGCTGGCGCGCAGGATCTGCGCCAGCGGCCGCTGCGTCCTCAGCAGGCGCGGAATGCGGTGCGGCCCCAGGATCAGCGCCATCGCCAGCAGGTGAAAGGTGTAGCGCGCCCAAACCACCTGCGGCATCTCGTGGCGTTGCAGCAGGAATTTCGCCAGCGCGTCCATCGAGGCGAAGCAGGCGATGGCCAGCAGGATCAAAAGGATACCACGGGCATTGTCGATGGGGGTGGCGGGCATGCGTTGTCCGGTGTAGGAACGGCGGGTTGCCGCATCGCGCCAGCCTAGCCTTCGGTGCAGCGTCCTGTCATCCCGATGCCGCGCGACACTGCCATGTGCCGCGGGAGACGGAAGCCAGGCGCCGCGCTGGCCCAGTGCCAGTTGGCCACGCAATTGGCGCAATGTGGCGGCATCGTGCGCTCCCGCCTGCTGGCGGGGGATCGGGTCCGTTACCAGTGCCGGGAAAACATGTCCTACGGTCTATACGATACTGAGCGGCGTTATCGGAAGCGCCTTATCGGGCGGGTGCTGCGGTTCTTCCTGTTCGTGGCCTTGCTGGCCGGCGTCGGGCTGTTCGCCTACCAGCTGGGGATCGAGGACCGGAAGACCCAGCTGGACCGGCAGCGCGACGATCTGGCGGCGGCACGGGCCGAGATCGAGACGCTGAACCAGCAGGCCCAGGCTGCACTGCTGCGCAGCCGCGAGGCAGCCCAGCAGCTGGCGACGCTGCAGCAGCGCTATGAGCAGGACGTCCCCACGCCGGAGATGCAGGAGATGCTGGCGCTGCTCCGGGACAGGGTGGCGGCCGGCGTGCCGGCGGAACGGCTTTCCTTCGTCATCCGCGAGGCCAGCATCGGGCGCGATTGCGAGCCGGCGGAGACCAAGCGCTTCCTGGTGCGCACGCCGCTGACCGATGGCGCGGCCTCCGTGGTCGGCTTCGTGAACAATACCGTGACCATCACCGGCCTGGGCGAATCGGCGCTGAATGCCGAGGGGCGGCCGGAAGCCTGGTTCGACCCCGCGCAGCCGATGACGCTGACGGTGACACGGATCGACGGCAAGGCGGACCAGAAGACCGGCACGCTGCCGATGACCCTGTCGGTCGTCATCGGCGCGGTCGAACATCGCTTCGGGGTGACCGCCGGGCAGCGCGGCTTCGTGCAGGTGACCGCCGAACGCTGCCGCTTCCCGTAAGGAGATGACGCAGGACACCCTTCCGGTCCAGCCGCTGACGGACCGCGCGCGGCGGCTGGCCATGCTGGCGCTGCTGTCGGTCTCGCTGGGGGCGGGGCTGATGATCGGCGTCACCATGCCGCTGCTGAGCATGCTGCTGGAGCTGCGCGGCACCGATACGGTGCTGATCGGCCTGAACGCGGCCATGTCCACCTTCGCCATCCTGCTGACCGGCCCGTTCCTGCCACGGGCAATCCGCCGCTACGGCACGCTGCCGGTCATGTATCTCTCCATCGTCTTCGGCATTGCCGTGCTGCTGGCGATGCCGGTGTTCACCAGCCTGCCGGCCTGGTTCGTGCTGCGCTTCGCGCTGGGGATCTCGGTCGGTGTCGCCTGGATCGCCAGCGAGGCCTGGCTGAACGCCATCGTCACCGACCGCAACCGCGGCAAGATGCTGGGCCTCTACGTCACCTGCTTCGCCGGCGGCTTCGCGCTGGGGCCGATGATCGTCGGCCTGGTCGGGCTGGACGGGCCGGTGCCCTTTCTGATCGGTGCGGCGATCCTTGGCGCCTCCGCCCTGCCGCTGCCGCTGGCACGCCACGCGCTGCCGCCGGTGCCCTCGCACGCCGCCGGGAATATCGGGCGGCTGATACTGCTGGCCCCCACCATCATGTTGGCGGCGGCAGTCAGCGGCCTGTCGGACGCGACTGTCTTCGCGCTGCTGCCGGTCTATGCGCTGCGTGTCGGCTTCGCGCCGGAAACCGCGGTGCTGCTGCTCTCCACCTTCCTGGCCGGCAATCTGGCGCTGCAGGTGCCGCTCGGCTGGCTGGCCGACCGGATGAATCGCCGGCTGTTGCTGGCGATCTGTGGTGCTGCCGGCGTGCTGGGGCCGCTGGCCTTCTGGCTGGCCATAGGCACACCGTTGGGCACATGGCTGGTCTGGCCGCTGCTGTTCGCCTGGGGCGGGGTGGTGATGGGCATCTACACCATCGGCCTGTGCATGCTGGCGGAGCGGTTCGATACCGCGACCCTGCCCGGTGCCAACGCCGCCTTCGTCATGCTCTACAGCCTGGGCAGCATGTCCGGCCCGGCGCTGGGCGGCGGCGCCATGACGCTGTGGGACCCGCACGGCATGCTGGTGTTCGGGGCGCTCGCCAGCCTGCTGTTCCTGCTGATCGTGCTGGGGCGGGCCTGGGTCAGGAATCGTTCAGACTGACCACCTGGCAGAACTGCCGGCGGGCGGCCAGGTCGTTGCAGGCCTTGGTCGCGGCATCGCGGCTGGGGAAGGGGCCGGCCACCAGCCGGACGAAGGCACCGCGCGTATCGCCGGTCCTGAACTCCGAATTGAACGGCTTCAGCGGCCCCAGCAGGCTGGGGTAACGCTCCTTCAGAATATCCCAGCCGCGCTCCGCTGCCGGCAGCTCACGATAGGACCCCAGATGCAGGCCGAACTGTTCGCCGGGTCGCGCCGGGGCGGCGCTGGCTGTCTGCTGGGGGGGCTGCCGCTGGGTTGGCTGCGAGGGCGCCGGCGGTTGGCCGGTCAGCGACAGCGGCGCGCCGCTGCTTGCCGACCGGGGCAGGGGCTGTGCCGCAGGGGGCGTCATCGGGCTGGAGGCATTGGGTGCCATTGCAGATGGCGCGGCGCCGGGCAGACGGGCGGCGTTGCCCTGGCCACCCATCAGCTGCTCCATCCGGGCCAGCACGGCCTCCAGACGCTGCACCAGAGCGGCCATGTCGCCAGCAGGCGCTCCGACAGGCATCATGGCGCCGGCCGGCGGGACCGGCGGTGCCGGCGGCAGGGTCTGCGCCGCCGAGGGATCGACCGGCATTTCGGTGCTACGCCCCAGCGAGGCCTGCCGGCTGTCGCCCTCGGTCATCGCCACCAGCTGCTCGTCCTTGGCCTCGCGCAGCTCGGCATGCTGGAAGCCGGCCAGTTCCTTGCGCTCGGAGCGGAACGGGAACTGCCGGGTGCGCAGCACGTAATTCTGCACGACCGGCGAATAGAACAGAGTCTCCAGCGTGTCGCCGCGCTGGCAGCCGATCTGGAAGGTGTTGAAGGTGCCGGCCTCGACCGTCACCTGGGCCTGCCCGGCAACCTCGCAGCGCTGATCCATCTTCCAGCCGCCGGGCTGCTTCTCGCTGGAGCCGGTCACCTGGAAGGCCACCTGCTCGCCCGCCGTCAGCGGGAACAGGCTGGCCGGGTTGCCATCGACGATATCCTGCCGGCCGCGCCCCAGTTCCGGGTCGGCGGACCAGGACAGCATCGGCGAGACAAGGTCGTAGCCGGTGGTCCAGATCAGGCCCTGATCGTTGGTCCAGACCACGCGGTCCGGGGTGGTGGTCAGCACCTGCTCGCGCATGGTCGCGTTGCCGACGCGATAAACGAAGGTATCGCCCGGAACGTAACGGGGCAGTGGGGCGGGCGGCAGCATGGCCTGCGCCGGCTTGCCGGTTCCGCCCTGCGGGGCGCCGGCCTGCGCGGTCGCCGGCTGGGGCGCCGGCGCCTGCGGGGCGGAAGAGAAGGTGTCGTTCAAGAAGCTGGAAACCGTGTCGCAGCCGGCCAGCAGCAAGGCCGTTCCGGCGAGCATCACGGTGAAGCGGCCCCGTTTCGTCCGCTTCTCAATCTTCTTCATCGCCCCATCCTCCGCGCAGCTTATCCCTAGCGCTTGCCCTTGCGCGCTTATGGGCCGCGTAACCCTCATGGAGTCTCATATAGCGGGCGAGTCCTGTCAAGGAATCGCCCGTAACCGGTTCCCGAAAAGCGCGAAAAATGAGAGGGTTGGAAACAGTCTGCGGCAATCGGGCGTGGTCTTGTCTCGAATCTGCAACCAGCGGATTGACTTCCGGCGGAAGCTTGCGCAAGACTTGTATGTGACATTTACAAGCAAGGCACGGCTCCTTTTCGGTGTCATTTGCACCGCAACAGGAGCACGTACCGAATGGAGAGCATCATGTCTGGGACAGTCACTCCGTTGAAGCCGCGCAGCGTGCGCGAGCAGGTCAGCGCCGAGGAATGGGCCGCGCGCGTCGATCTGGCGGCCTGCTACCGGCTGGTGGCGCGGATGGGCTGGACGGACCTGATCTACACCCACATTTCGATGCGTGTGCCGGGGCCGGAGCATCACTTCCTCATCAACCCCTACGGGCTGATGTTCGACGAGGTGACGGCCTCCAGCCTGGTGAAGGTCGATCTGGACGGCAAGATCGTCATGGAGACACCCTACAGCTTCAACCCGGCGGGCTTCACCATCCACAGCGCCGTGCATGCGGCGCGTGAGGATGCGCTGTGCGTGCTGCACACCCATACCGCCGCCGGCATGGCGGTGGCGGCGCAGAAGGGCGGGCTGCTGCCGATCAGCCAGCACGCGATGCGCTTCTACAACCGCGTCTCCTACCATGATTATGAAGGCATCGCGCTGGACCTCGACGAGCGCGAGCGGCTGGTCGCCGACCTGGGCGATACCTACGCCATGATCCTGCGCAACCACGGCCTGCTGACCTGCGGGCGCAGCGTCGCCGAGGCCTTCACCATCATGTTCTACCTGCAGAAGGCCTGCGAGGCGCAGATTGCCGCCATGTCGAGCGGGGCCGAACTGGCCATGGTGCCGCCGGATGTGGCCGAGCCTGCCGCCAGGCAGTTCGAGCGCGGCGGCGAGAAGAGCGCCAGCCGCCCGTGGGAGGCGCTGCTGCGCACGCTCGACCGGGAAGATGCGGGATATCGCGACTAACCGGCGTGACTGACTGGCGCATGGGCAGTTGACCGGCTTTTGGGCAGGCCAGCGCATCCGGCGCGCCGCTCAGGGGGCCGGAAAGGCCGCGCAGCGTCACAGGCGGCTTCTCGCAACAGGCTGATCTTAAAAGAGCTTTCGGACCGTGGCGATTATTCGCGACAAAGATATCGGGTGCCGCGCGAAACGGACCGGCTTTTGCGTAACAGGGCCGGCGCGGCAGCGTTGAATATGTGCGTTGAGTACTGGCGTTGAACATAGCCGTTGAACAGGGGATGGGCTGAGATGGTGCTGCCGAAGGCAGATGTCGTTCTGAAGAACGGCAGGATTTTTCAGGGGCTTCAGGAAGGATTCGTGGAAGCCCTGGCGGTCTGGAAGGGGCGCGTGCTGGCTGCCGGAAAAACGTCCGAGATCGAGGCGCTGGTCGGCCCCGGCACGAAAGTCATCGACCTTGCCGGTCGCTGCGCCACGCCGGGCATCAATGACGGCCACCAGCATCTGCTTCCCTTCGGCATGGGGCTGCGCCAGGTCGATCTGTCGGCCAGCGAGGTGAAGACGCTGGACGAGGTGCTGGCGCGGGTGAAGGCCTTCGTGGACAAGGCCAAGCCGGGCGAATGGATCTTCGGCGGCCGCTATGACCATTTCCATCTCGATGTGAAGCGCCATCCTTTCCGCGAGGAGCTGGACAAGGTCTCGCCGAACAATCCCGTCTATATCAAGCGCACCTGCGGCCATATGGGCGTGGCCAATTCGATGGCGCTGAAGCTGGCCGGCATCGACGAAAAGACGCCGCAGCCGACCGGCGGGTTCATCGAGACGCAGAACGGCCGGCTGACCGGTCTGATGCAGGAGCGCGCGCAGGAGCTGGTTACCAAGGCCATGCCGCCGCTGCCGATCGCTGATCTGGTGCGCGGCATTGAGGAAGGCGGCAACGTGTTCCGCAGCTATGGCATCACCAGCGTGATGGATGCCGGCGTCGGGCTGGTCCAGAGCTATGACCATTACCTCGCCTACCAGGAGGCGCGCCGCCAGCGCCGCCTGCCGGTGCGCACCTACATGTCGCTGACCGGCGGCCCGGCGGGTGTCATGGACAAGGCGCTGCCGCAGGGTCTGAAGACCGGCGTCGGCGACGAATATCTGAAGGTCGGCTCGGTGAAGCTGTTCACCGATGGCAGCGCCGGCGGCAAGACGGCGGCGATGCGCCACCCGTACAAATGTTCCTGCGGCTCCATCGGCATCTTCATCTACAGCGATGGCGAGCTGAACGACTGGGTCGCGAAATATAACGAGCTGGGCTACCAGCTTTCGATCCACGCGATCGGCGATGCCGCCATCGACCAGGCGGTGAACGCGGTCGAGGCGGCGAACCGGAAGGTGCCGGTCGCCGGCCGCCGCCACCGGGTCGAGCATTGCGGCTTCACCACGCCGGACCAGATTGCTTCGATGAAGCGCCTGGGCATGATCCCGGCGCCGCAGCCGATCTTCATCTATGAGTTCGGCGACCTCTATATCGAGGTGCTGGGCGAGGAACGGCCGGCGCAGTCCTATCCGATGAAGGACTGGGTAGAGGCCGGGCTGCACCCGGTGGCCAGCTCCGATTCGCCGGTGTCCGACTTCAACCCGATGAAGAATCTCTACGAGATGGTGACGCGCAAGACGGATCGCGGCACGGTGATGGGCGCGGACCAGTGCATCAGCACCGAACAGGCGATCAGCGCGATGACCTATAATGGCGCCTATGGCAGCTTCTCGGAGCAGGTGAAGGGCACGCTGGCCCCCGGCATGCTGGCGGATATCGCGGTGTTCGACCGTGACCTGTTCGCCGTGGCGCCCGAGGAGATCCTGCCGGCGCTGGCCGATATCACGATCATCGACGGCGAGATCGTTCACGACCGCAAGGGCGAGGTATTGCATTGACCGACCGGCGTCTGAGAGGCTGACCCGATGTCACGACACATCGCCCACCGCCTGCTGATCTCCATTCCCGTGCTGTTCGGCGTGCTGCTGATCGGCTTCCTGCTGCTGCAGGTGGTGCCGACCGACCCCGCCACCGTGCTGGCTGGCCCGACCGCGACCGCCGCCGACGTTGCCGCGCTGCGTGAGGCGATGGGGCTGAACGAGCCGCTCTGGTACCAGTTCGGGCTCTATATTTTCCGCGTGCTGCAACTCGATCTCGGCCGCTCGATCATTAGCAATTCTACCGTCGTCAGCGAACTGGCCAACACGGTTGGCCCGACGGTCGAGCTGATGATCGCCAGCCTGATCTGGGCGGTGCCGCTGGGCATCCTGCTGGGCACCATCGCCGCCGTGCGGCGCGGCCGGGTGACCGACCGTATCGTTATGGCCTTCTCGGTCGCCGGCGTGTCGATGCCGATCTTCTGGTTCGGCCTGATGCTGATCCAGTATGTCGGCTTCAAGATGGAGCTGCTGCCCTTCCAGGGTCGCGGCGGTCCGCTGTGGAGCATCGACGGGCTGCGCCACATCGCGCTGCCGGCAATCACGCTGGGCGGGGTGTTCATCGGCCCGGTCGCGCGTATGACGCGCACCTCGCTGCTGGAGGTGCTGAACGCCGATTTCGTGCGTACCGCCCGCGCCAAGGGCGCGCCGGAAACCCGCGTGGTGGTGAAGCATGCGCTGCGCAACGCGCTGATCCCCATCGTCACGCTGGTGGGATTGCAGATCGGCTTCCTGCTGGGCGGTGCCGTGGTGACCGAGACCATGTTCGCCTGGCCCGGTGTCGGGCGGCTGGCGGTCGGCGCCATCGTGTCCAGCGACTTCCCGCTGGCGCAGGGCGCGATCCTGCTGCTGGCGGTCTCCTTCCTTCTGGTGAACCTGATCGTGGACGTGCTGTATGCCTATCTCGACCCGCGCGTCGGGCGGAAATAGGGGACGAGGCGAATGACCGACGCAACCCAGACCCTGTCGCCCGCCGACCCCGCCCCAGATTCCGCCACCGGGGCGTCCAGCAGCCAGACGATCAAGCGCCTGTCGGCCTGGCAGCGCCTGCTGCGCGACAAGCCGGCGGTGATCGCGGGCACCTTCCTGCTGCTGGTGGTGCTGGCGGCGATCTTTGCGCCCTATCTGACGGCGTTCGATCCGTATGACACCAACATGCGGATGCGGCTGCGCCCGCCCGGCGGCGACTATCTGCTGGGCACCGACGCGCAGGGCCGCGATATGGTCACGCGCCTGCTCTATGGCATCCGCACCACGCTGCTGATCGGCTTCAGCGGCGTCATGCTGGGCGGGCTGATCGGCGCGGCGATGGGCATCATCGCGGCGTTCTACAAGCGCCTCGACAACATCATCATGCGCGTCGTGGACGTGCTGCTGTCCTTCCCGTCGATCCTGTTCGGCCTGGCCATTGCCGCCGTGCTGGGGGCGGGCATCACCAGCCTGATCGTGGCGCTGACCATCGCCGCCATCCCGACCGTGGCGCGCATCGCGCGCGGTGCGGCCACGGTGGTGATGCAGAACGAGTATATGGAGGCGGGCCGCGCCATCGGCCTGTCCGACTGGACGCTGATCTGGCGCTATCTGGCGCTGAACTGCCTGTCGGCGATCTTCGTTTATCTCACCCTTCAGTTCGGCCAGACCATCCTGCTGGGGGCGGCGCTCAGCTTCCTGGGGCTGGGCGCGCAGCCGCCGACGGCGGAGCTGGGCACGATGGCCGCCGAGGGGCGCAATTTCCTTTTCTTCGCACCGCATGTCTCGACCATTCCCAGCGTTGCGATCTTCATGATCGTGCTGGCCTTCAATGTGTTGGGCGATGCGTTGCGTGACGTCCTCGATCCGCGGATGAGGCAATAAAGCCGCGACGGGGGATGAAAGCCCGCCGTCGGCGGGGCTGGCGAAAGCCAAACATGAGAACGAGGAGGCTTAGATGAAGTTACGGAACACAGTCTGGATGGCGGCCGGTGTCGCCATCGCGGCGACGGCGGGGTTCGCGGCCCCGGCGATGGCGCAGAAGGAAATCTCCATCATCCGCACCATCGATACGGACCGCTACGATCCGCATCGCTCCACCGCGCGTTCGGCGGCGGAAATCCTGTTCATGGTCGGCGACACGCTGGTCGCGCTGGATTATGACCTGAAGACCGTGAAGCCCGGCCTGGCGAAGAGCTGGAAGGTTTCCGAGGACGGTCTGACCTACACCTTCAACCTGAAGGAAGGCGTCAAGTTCTGCTCCGGCAAGGAATTCACCGCGCAGGATGTGGTGGACACCATCAACCGCTGGCGCGACCCGGCCACTAAGGGCGTCGTCACCTGGCGTGCCGGCCCGGTGAAGGAAGTCCGCGCCAAGGACAAGCTGACCGTCGAATACGAGCTGACCAAGCCGTACTCGGAGCTGCTGTTCCAGATGACGCAGCACTTCCACACCATCATCAATGTCGATCAGGCCAAGCAGCTGGGCGACGATTTCGGTGTGAAGGGGCTGGATACCACGGGCCCGTTCTGCTTCGACAGCTGGGAGCCGCGCAACCAGACCGTGCTGACCAAGCACAAGGGCTATAACTGGGGGCCGGACTTCTACAAGAACAAGGAAGCCCAGGTGGACAAGATCACCTGGAAGATCGTGCCGGAAGAAAGCACCCGCGTCGCCTCGCTGCAAACCGGTCAGGCTGATGCCAGCCAGTATGTGCCCTACTGGTCGCTGGACCAGTTCAAGGCCAATTCCAAGATGTCGGTCACCCAGGCCGAGGCCTATTTCTGGACCTACTTCATGGGCTTCAAGATCACCCGCGAGCTGATGGGTGACGTCCGCGTCCGCCAGGCCATGAACCTAGCCGTCGATGTCGAGGCGATCACCGATGCGGTGACCTTCGGCTACGCCACCCCGGCCAACACCTACATCTCGCCGGAAGTGGTGGATTTCGACAAGTCGGTGAAGACCGACACCTACAGCTATGACCCGGCCAAGGCGGCTGCGCTGCTCGACGAGGCCGGCTGGAAGCTGGGCGGCGACGGCTTCCGCTACAAGGACGGCAAGAAGCTGGCCCCGCTGGTCTATGGCTTCACCGACACCTGGCGCCAGATCGTCGAGGCGGTGCAGGGCGACCTGCGCAAGGTCGGCATCGACCTGCAGATCCAGCTGTTCGACGCCACGGTCGTCTGGGGCAAGCTGGCGACCCAGGAGTTCGACATCTTCACCATGTCGTTCCCCTATGTCTCGACCGGCGACGCGATGAACCTGTACTTCCGCTCGGCCAACATGCCGACGCCGAACCGCGTCAACTGGGACGACAAGGAGACGGACGCCCTGCTGGAAGCGGGCTCTGCCGCGCTGACCGACAAGGCGCGTGCCGAGGCCTTCGGCAAGGTGCTGCACAAGGTGCATGACGCCGCCGTGTGGATCCCGCTCTACCACGAGCCGCTGTTCACCGTTGCCGGCCCGAAGATGCAGCCGGTGCGTGCGCACGGCATCTATGGTGCCGGTTTCTACAAGGGCATCGACCTCGCGCTGAAATAATCGCGAACCGTCCGGGCGTGTCATCTGGCGCGCCCGGACGGGCCTTTCTCGACAGATCATTCGTTAGAAAATTTATCAATGAACGGGGATGGACAGGCCATGCAGACCACGGTGATCCGCAACGCCGACTACGTCATTGCCTGGGATGAGGCGGCGGGCAGCCATGCCTATCTGGAAGGGGCGGATGTCGCCTTCCAGGGCAACCAGTTCAGCTTTGTCGGCAAGGGCTATAGCGGCGCCGCCGACCGGGAGATCGACGGGCGCGGCATGATGCTGATGCCGGGGCTGGTGAACATCCATTCCCATCCGACCTCGGAGCCGGGCAACAAGGGCCTTCTGGAGGAACTGGGCAGCCCGCGCCTCGGTCAGTCCTCGCTCTACGAATTCATGCCGGTGTTCCGGCTCGACCCGAATGCCGCCCGCGCGGCCAGCATGGTGGCAATGAGCGAGCTGCTGAAGAGCGGCGTGACCACCATCGCCGACCTGTCCGGCGCGCGCGAGGGCTGGGCCGACGACATGGCCTCGACCGGCCTGCGGTCGGTGCTGTGCCCGATGTACCGCTCGGCCAGCTGGAGCACCAGCAACGGCCATTCGGTCGAGTATCACTGGGACGAAAAGGCCGGCAAGCAGGCCATGCAGCGCGCCATCGACCTCGTCGATGCGGCGGCGAAGCACCCGTCCGGCCGCGTGTCCGGCATGCTGGGCCCGTCGCAGATCGACACCTGCACCGCCGACCTGATCCGCGACAGCTATGACGCGGCCGCCGAACGCGGCATCGCCGTGCAGCTGCACGCGGCGCAGAGCGTGGTGGAGTTCAACGAGATCACCCGCCGCCACGGCAAGACGCCAATCGAATGGCTGCACTCGCTGGGCGTGCTGGGGCCGCAGATGATCATCGGCCACGGCATCTTCCTGAACGATCACCCCTGGCTGCACTGGCCGCAGGCCGACGATTTCGCGCTGCTGGCCGAATCCGGCGCCTCGGTCGCGCACTGCCCGACCGTGTTCTCGCGCCGCGGCATCGCACTGCACTGGGTCCATCGCTACATGAAGGCCGGCATCAATCTCGGCCTCGGCACCGATACCTTCCCGCACAACATGATCGACGAGATGCGCATGGCCTGCCTGGCCGCGCGCATCCTGAAGGGCGACTTCACCGGCGCCTCCACCGCCGAGGTGTTCATGGCCGCCACGGTGGGCGGTGCGACCGCGCTGAAGAAGCCGGATATCGGCCGGGTCGCGGTCGGCATGAAGGCCGACTTCTCGCTGGTCGATCTCTCGCACCCCTACATGCAGCCGCTGCGCGAGCCGCTGCGCAGCCTGATCTATTCGACCTCCGACCGGGCCGTGCGCGACGTCTATGTGGACGGCCAGCAGGTGGTCAGCGACGGCAAGGTGCTGACCATCGACATCGAGGCCGCCATCGAGACCCTGCGCGAGGCGCAGGCCCGCACCATCGCCACCGTGTCCGAACGCGACTGGGCCAAGCGCCAGGTCGAGGACATGTCGCCGATGGTGTTCCCCGTCAAATCCGTCCTGTCCGCCCCCAAGCCGGTGATCAAGAGCGCCTGATGAGCGAAACCGCTTCCCCGCAGACCGAATCCGCCCAGCCGCTGCTTGATGTGCGCGGCCTGGTGACCGAGTTCCATTCCAGCGAAGGCGTGTTCAAGGCCGTCGATGGCGTCAGCTTCGCCGTGGCCCGTGGCGAGACGCTGGGCATTGTCGGCGAATCGGGCTGCGGGAAGAGCGTCACCTCGCTCTCCGTCATGGGGCTGATCCCGCGCCCGCCGGGCAAGATTCCGGCCGGCGAGATCGTGTTCGAGGGGCGCGACCTGCTGACGCTGTCGTCGCGTGAGATGCGCGATGTGCGCGGCAACGATATCTCGATGATCTTCCAGGAGCCGATGACCAGCCTGAACCCGGTCTATACGGTCGGCCAGCAGATCATGGAAGGCATCCTGCTACACGAGGACATCTCGGAGGCGGAAGCGCGCGAGCGCGCCATCGAGATGCTGCGCCTGGTGCGCATTCCCTCGCCGGAAAGCCGGGTGGACGATTTCCCGCACCAGATGTCCGGCGGCATGCGCCAGCGCGTGATGATCGCCATGGCGCTGGCCTGCAACCCGAAGCTGCTGATCGCCGACGAGCCGACCACCGCGCTGGATGTCACCATCCAGGCGCAGATTCTCGACCTGATGCGCGACCTGCGCGAGCGCACCGGCACGGCGATCATGCTGATCACCCATGATCTGGGCGTGATCGCGGAACTGGCCGACCGGGTGGTCGTCATGTATGCCGGCAAGGTGGTGGAGGAGGCGCGCGTCGGCGACCTGTTCACCGACCCGCAGCATCCCTACACGCTGGGCCTGCTGGGCTCGATCCCCAAGCTGGATGTCGAGGAGGAGCGCCTCGCCACCATCGAGGGCAGCGTGCCGAACCCCTACAACATGCCGGCGGGCTGCAAGTTCAATCCGCGCTGCCCCTTCGCCGACGACAAGTGCCGCCAGGAAGTACCGGTGCTGGCCGAGGTGAAGCCCGGTCACAAGGTCGCCTGCTGGAAGGCGCCGCTCGAAAACACCATCCTGTGAGGCGCCCGATGAACGAGCAGAGCACCCCCGGCGCCCGCAAGGCGATCCTGAAGGTCGAACGGCTGGTGAAGCATTTCCCGATCACCAAGGGGATCGTGATGCAGAGCCAGGTCGGCGCCGTGAAGGCGGTCGACGATGTCAGCTTCCACATCAACGAGGGCGAGACGCTGGCCGTCGTCGGCGAATCCGGTTGCGGCAAGTCCACCACCGGCCGGCTGATCATGCGGCTGATCGAGCCGACCTCCGGCAGCATCGAATTCGACGGTACCGACATCACCACCCTGAAGGGGCGGGAGATGCGGATGATCCGCCGGCAGATCCAGATCATCTTCCAGGACCCCTATGCGTCGCTCAATCCGCGCATGACGGTCGGCGACATCATCGCCGAGCCGCTGGAAGTGCACGGTATCGCGCACGGCAAGGAAAAGCGCGAGAAGGTCGAGGCGCTGCTGAAGGTCGTCGGCCTGTCGCCCTGGCACATGGTGCGCTATCCGCACGAATTCTCCGGTGGCCAGCGCCAGCGCATCGGCGTCGCCCGCGCGCTCGCGGTGAATCCGAAGCTGATCGTCTGCGACGAGCCGGTCTCGGCGCTGGACGTGTCGATCCAGGCGCAGGTGGTGAACCTGCTGCAGGATCTGCAGACCCAGTTCGGCCTCGCCTATATGTTCATCGCCCACGATCTGGCAGTGGTGAAGCACATCGCCGACCGGGTCGCGGTCATGTATCTCGGCAAGATCGTTGAGCTGGCGGACAAGAAGACGCTCTACGATACGCCGCGCCATCCCTACACCCAGGCGCTGCTCTCGGCGATCCCGGTGCCGGACCCGTCGGTGAAGACCGAGCGCATGCTGCTGGAAGGCGACGTGCCCAGCCCGATCAACCCGCCGTCCGGCTGCCGCTTCCACACACGCTGCCCGCATGCGAAGGAGCGCTGCAAGGTCGAGGACCCGGCCTTCCAGGATATCGGCGGGGGCCATCAGGTGGCCTGCCATTTCTGGAACGAGATCGAGGTGCCGAAGGCGGTGAGCGCGATCAAGGCCGGCAATGCGTCGGATCATTACCTGCCGCGCCTGGAAGCCTACCGCAAGGCGACCGAGAAGATGAAGGCAGGGGCTGCGAAGGCCGTCTGACATAAAAGCTGAAGGGGAGGCGAGAATGGCTGATTTCGACCTGGTGATCCGTGGCGGCACGGTGGTCACCGCCTCCGACACGATTGTCTGCGATGTCGGCGTGAAGGATGGCGTCATCGTCGCGCTGGGCAGCAAGCTGGCGAAGGGCGCGAAGGAGATCGACGCCACCGGCAAGCTGGTCCTGCCCGGCGGCATCGACAGTCATGTCCATGTCGATCAGCTCTCCTCCAGCGGCGCCTATACGGCGGACACGTTCCTCAGCGGCACACGCTCGGCGATGTGCGGCGGCACCACCGGCATCATCCCCTTTGCCGCCCAGTTCAAGGGCCAGAGCCTGCGCAAGACGGTCGAGGATTATCACGCCAAGGCCGATGGCCAGGCGATGACCGACTATGCCTTCCACCTGATCATCTCCGACCCGACGGAGAGCGTCATCGGGCAGGAGCTGCCGGCCCTCATCAAGGACGGCTATACCTCCTTCAAGATCTACCTGACCTATGACGCGCTGAAGCTGAACGACCGGCAGTTCCTGGAAGTGCTGGCCGCCGCCCGGCGCGAGGGCGCGATGGTCATGGTACATGCCGAAAACCACGACATGATCGCCTGGCTTTCGGAAAAGCTGCTGGAATTCGGCCATACCGCGCCGAAATTCCACCGCGTCGCCCATGCCAACATCGCCGAGGGCGAGGCCACCAACCGCGCCATCGCCCTGTCGGAGCTGGTGGACCAGCCGATCCTCATGGTGCATGTCTCCGCCAAGGAAGCCATCGAGCGCATCCGCGCCGCCAAGGCGCGCGGCGTGAAGGTCTATGCCGAGACCTGTCCGCAATATCTGTTCCTGACCGAGGACGACCTCGACAAGGACGGGTTCGAGGGGGCGAAATGCATGTGCTCCCCGCCGCCGCGCGACAAGGAGAACCAGGAGTTCGTCTGGCAGGGGCTGGCCGACGGCACCTTCGACGTGTTCTCCTCCGACCATGCGCCCTACCGCTATGACAGCCCGACCGGCAAGCGCGTCGGCGGCGCCGATACCAGCTTCAAGAAGGTGGCGAACGGCGTGCCCGGCCTGGAAATCCGCATGCCGATGCTGTTCAGCGCCGGCGTGCTGACCGGGCGCATCGACATCAACAAGTTCGTCGCGCTGTGCTGCACCAACCCGGCCAAGATGTACGGCCTCTATCCGCGCAAGGGCACCATCGCGGTCGGCGCCGATGCCGACATCGCGATCTGGGACGCGGAGAAGAAGGTCACCATCTCCATCGACATGCTGCATGACGATATGGACTACACCCCCTATGAGGGGCATGAGGTGACCGGCTGGCCGATCATCAGCATGGTCCGCGGCACCATCGTCTGGAACGATGGCGAGGTTCTCGCCAAGCCAGGCGACGGCAAGTTCCTGCGCTGCGACGTGCCGGCCGCCGCCCGGCCGCGCGGCACCAGCGTTCACGGCTTCAACCCGACTTCGGGCGACTACATCAAGTTCTGACGGAGGAAAATAAGAGAATGGCCCGTATCATTACCGCCGCCGCCGCCCAGATGGGCCCGATCGCGCGCGAAGAATCCCGCACCTCCTGCGTCAACCGCATGATCGAGATGATGCGCGAGGCGAAGTCGCGCGGCGTGCGCTACATGGTGTTTCCGGAACTGGCGCTGACCACCTTCTTCCCGCGCTGGTACATGGAGGACTGGAAGGAGGTCGAAACCTTCTTCGAGCGCACCATGCCGACCAAGGAGACGCTGCCGCTGTTCGAGAAGGCCGCGGAATGGGGCATCGGCTTCTATCTGGGCTATGCCGAGCTGACCGAGGACGGCCACCATTTCAATACCTCGATCCTGGTGAACGACAAGGGTCGCATCGTCGGCAAGTACCGCAAGGTGCACCTGCCCGGCCATTCCGAGCATGAGCCGCACCGTCCCTGGCAGCATCTGGAGAAGCGCTATTTCGAGCCGGGCGACCTCGGCTTCCCGGTCTGGCGCAGCATGGGCGCGATCCATGGCATGGCGATCTGCAACGACCGCCGCTGGCCGGAGACCTACCGCTCGATGAGCCTGCAGGGTGCGGAGATCATCTCGCTCGGCTACAACACGCCGGACGAGAACACCTCGGCCTTCGAGCCGAAGCATCTGCGCAACTTCCACAACGACCTCGTCGTGCAGGCCAGCGCCTATCAGAATTCCTGCTACGTCATCGCCACCGCGAAGGCCGGCATCGAGGAAGGCGTCGGCATGATCGGCGGCTCGCTGATCGCACAGCCCTCGGGCGAGATCGTCGCCAAGGCGCAGACGCTGGAGGATGAGCTGGTGGTTGCCGACCTGCGCCTCGACCTGGTGCAGATGGGCAAGGAGACGGTGTTCAACTTCGCCAAGCACCGCCGGATCGAGCATTATGGCCGCATCACCAGCCAGACCGGGGTTGAACTGCCGCCGGCCGGCGAGGTCGAAGGCGAGGACGTGCTGTCCCGCAAGTGAGATGAAAAGGTCCCTCGCCCCGGAAGGGGAGAGGCCAAGGGGGATAATAAAAGGTCCCTCACCCCGGAAGGGGAGAGGGATGCGAAAGCTTACGAACGAAGTGAGTTAGCTGGAGCTGGGTGAGGGGAGACAGGCTCCGTCATTGACCTTCCCCCTCACCCAGCTTCGCCTAATCTCGCCGATGGCTCGATAAGGCTGCGCAACCCTCTCCCCCTTTGGCTAACGATAGCTGATGGCGATGGGTCGCCATCAGCGGGGGGCGAGGGAAAGGTTTTGGCGGTTTAGGGTATTTCAGGAGGCAAGGCGCCATGAAGATCCTGGTTATCAATCCGAACACCACCCAGTCGATGACCGACACCATCGGCCATGCGGCGGCGCGGGCGGCGTCTCCCGGGACCACCACGGTGACGGTGCAGCCGGACAAGGGGCCGGTCTCCATCGAAAGCCAGTATGACAGCGCCTTCTGCGTGCCCGGCATGCTGGAGATCATCAGGGCGGCGGAGGAAGAAGGCGGCTATGCCGGCTATGTCGTCGCCTGTTTCCGCGATCCGGGGCTGGAGGCGGCGCGCGAGATCGCGACCGGGCCGGTCATCGGCATCTGCGAGGCGGCGATGCACGCGGCCTCCATGCTCGGCAAGGGTTTCACGGTGGTCAGCACGCTGAAGCGCTCGGCCAAGGTGCAGTACGATCTTGCCCGCAAATACGGCTTCATCGACCAGCTGATGAGCGTGCGCGCCGCCGGCGTGCCGGTGCTGGAACTGGAGGACGCGCATTCCGGCGCCGCCGACAAGGTGAAGGCGGAGACGCTGAAGGCCATTGAGGAGGATGGTGCGGAATGCGTGCTGCTGGGCTGCGCCGGCATGGTCGATCTGGCGCAGCGCCTGACCCAGGAAACCGGCATCCCGGTGATGGACGGCGTCACGGTGGCAGTGAAGATGGTGGAGGCGCTGGCCGGCCTCGGCCTCGGCACCTCGAAGATCGTCTCCTACGCCCAGCCGCGCGAAAAGCCCTATACCGGCGCCTTCGCGGGCAACGCGCCCGGCCCGGTGCGGAAGCGCGCGGCGGAGTAGGCAGGAGGCCTTCCTGTGCTTCGAGACGCCACGCCGGTCGCTGTAAGCAGAGGGATCCGGCGGGGCGCCTCGAAGGACAGAAGGGATAAAAGCTCCCCCGTCATTCCCGCCCGTCATCCCGGTTAGGGGAGCGGGAATCCACGGGTCGGCTGTCCCCATTGTCGGTGTAGGCAGCCTAGCGTGGGCCTCCTGGAGGGGGCCCCAGAAGGCGACGCTAAAGTTAACGACGGATCAGGGCGCGGGTTCCAATTCGTGGACCGGAACGACGCGAACGCTGCTGCCATCGGCGGTCAGCGCCAGCCTGCCATGCTTCAGCGCCAGTGCATCCTCGCCGAAAATTTCCCGCCGCCAGCCGCGCAGGGCCGGCGTGTCCGCATTGTCGTCGGCGGCGATGGCTTCCAGATCGGCGCTGTTGGCGACCAGCTTCTGGGCGGCCTGATGCTCCTCGCAGCGCAGCTTCAGCAGCACCTTCAGCAATTCCAGGATCGGGCCGCGCCCGGCCGGCAGGTCGGCCTTCTGAGGCAGGTCCGGGCGCTGCTCCTTCGGCAGGTCCAGCCCGCGCTGGGCGGCTTCCAGCAGCTGCCGCCCCATCGGCCCCTCGGCGAAGCCCTTGGACAGCGCGCGGATCTTCGCCAGCTCGTCGGCATTGTTGGGCACGCGCGCGGCGATCTCCAGTAGCGCCTCGTCGCGCAGCAGACGGTTGCGCGGCAGGTCGCGCTTGCGTGCCTCGATTTCGCGCCAGGCCGCGATCTCGCGCAGGATCGCCAGGAACTTGGTGCTGTTGGTGCGCGGCTTCAGCCGCCGCCAGCTGTCCATCGGGTCGGCATCGTATGTGGCGGGGTTGCTCAGCACCGCCATCTCCTCGGTCAGCCAGGAGGCGCGCCCGTTCTTCTCCAGCATCGCCGACAGCTTGTCGTAGATGATTCGCAGATGCGTCACGTCGGCCAGCGCATAGTCCAGCTGGTGCGGCGCCAGCGGCCGGTGCGACCAGTCGGTGAAGCGCGAGCTCTTGTCGATGCGGGCATTAGCCAGCTTGGTCGCCAGCGTCTCATAGCCGACCGAATCGCCGAAGCCGCAGACCATCGCCGCGACCTGGGTGTCGAACAGAGGCGCGGGCACCACGCCGGTCAGCTGGTAGAAGATCTCGATGTCCTGCCGGGCGGCATGGAACACTTTCAGGATGCCGGGATCGGCCAGCAGCGCGAACACCGGCTTCAGGTCGATGCCCGGCGCCAGCGGGTCGATGGCGGCGGCCGTATCGGGGCCGGCGAGCTGGATCAGGCAGAGCTGCGGGTAATAGGTCTTCTCCCGCATGAACTCTGTATCGACAGTGATGTACTCAGCCTTGGCAAGACCGCGGCAGAAGACGTCCAGCGTCTTCGTATCGGTGATGAGTGTCGTCATGCCCGTCTCATAGCATTCGCCGGCGCGCCGGCAAAGGCGTATCAGGCGGCGATGCGGCTCCGGCCACGCTTGCGGTCGTACATGCGGCGGTCGGCGCGCTCCAGCAGCGCTTCGGGGCTGTCGTCGGGCGAGAAGGCGACCGCGCCGACACTGGCCGTCACGGAGATCGCGATGCCGTCATGGACGATGCTGACCTGCTCCAGCGCCTGCGCGATGTCGCGCACGCGGCGGAAGCCCTGCGTCGCGCTGGTGCGGGTGAGCAGGGCCGCGAACTCGTCGCCGCCCAGTCGGCCAACGCTGTCATGCTGGCGCACCTTGTGCGACAGCAGGCGGGCGATCTCGCACAGCACGGCGTTGCCAGCGGCATGGCCGTAGGTGTCGTTGATCTTCTTGAAGTCGTCGATATCGGCATAGATCAGCACGCCGCCGATGCCGGTACGCTGCGCCTCGGCCAGCCCGGCGGAGACCTGGCGGTTGAAGCCGCGCCAGTTGAACAGGCCGGTCAGATCGTCGTTCAGGCTCAGCATCTCCAGCCGTTCGATCTCGGCCTGCTGCTTCTTGATGATCTGCTCCGCCTCGGCCAGCGCGAGGGCGAGGCGGAGCACGTCGCTGCGCTTGCTCTCATCCGTCGGCAGCGGCGTGGCGCCCATCAGGCGCGCCGTCTCCGAAAGCCAGCGTTCGATATGGTAGTCGAGCCGCGGCTGCTCCTCACCCCATGCTGCAGGCAGCGGGATCGGCTGGCTGTTCTGCGCGGGCGGCAGGATGGTGACGGTGGCATGCAGGCTCATGGCGAAGTTCCGCTCGTTGAAACGAAGGTCCCTCCCTCTGGAGCAATCGCCGTGCCATGTCCTAATTTGTTGATTTAAAGTGTGTATTCGGAATTTCGGATGATGCCGGGCGGGGGCAGCCCGGCAAAAGCTACCCCCTGCCAGCGGTATTATCGTCCACCTTTGCCTAGGCAACCCGGTCTAGGCGACGCGATCCTTTGGAGATTTCCCGGCGAAGAAGGCGTCCAGATTGTCGAGCGCCCGGAAGCCCATGGCGTCGCGCGTCTCCTTTGTGGCGCTGCCGATATGCGGCAGCAGGAAGCAGTTGGGCAGATCGCGGTAGCCCGGATGGATGGCGGGCTCATTCTCGAACACGTCCAGCCCGGCGGCAGCCAGCTTGCCGGATGTCAGCGCCGCGATCAGCGATTCGTCATGCACGATGCTGCCGCGCGCCGTGTTCACGACCACGGCGCCATCGGGCATGCGGGCGATCCGGTCCGCATTCAGGAAATGATGGGTCTCCTTCGTCGCCGGGCAGTTGATCGACAGGAAATCGGCAACGGTCAGCAATTCCTCCGGGTCTTCGTGGAAGATCGCGCCCTGCTCCAGCTCCGGGGAAAGGCGGCTGCGGTTGTTGTAGTGGATCTCCATCTCGAAGCCGCGCGCCCGCTGCGCCACGGCGCGGCCGATCCGGCCCATGCCCAGGATGGCGAGGCGCTTGCCGGTCACATGCACGCCGAGCATGCCGGTCGGCTCCCACCGGCCCCAGCGATCCTCGCGCACCATGCGCTCGCCCTCATAGGCGCGCCGCGCGGCGGCCAGCAGCAACAGCAGGGTGGTGTCCGCCGTGGCGTCGGTCAGCACGTCGGGCGTGTTGGTCACGGCAAGGCCGCGCGCCTTCGCCGCCGCGATGTCAATATGGTCGTGCCCGACGGAAAAGGTGGCGACGATCTTTATCTCCGGCGGCAGCTTTTCGATGATGGCGGCGGGCAGCTTCTCGGTGGAGCAGACCAGGATGCCGTCATGGCCGGCGCTCTCCGCCACCAGCCGCTCGCCATCGAACACGCTGTCGGACGGATTGAAGGTTGCGTCATAGTCGCGCGCCAGCCGCGCCTCGACGGCGGCGGGCAGCTTGCGGGTGACCAGAATGCGCGGCTTGCCTGCGCTGTTCTGCGGATGGGTCGATGCCATGAAACCTCCTTATTGATGTCGGCAAGCTATTGTCTTTATGGGGTGCCCCTTTGCGGGTGCGCTTGCCTAGCCTCTCCGGCACTATAGCGTGGAGGACACATGGGCAAGCGGCAACCGCCGCATGGATGCCCTGCGTGCCGAAGGAGAAGTGTATGGCTTGGCGATATCGGGTTGGGCTTGTCGTGGCGGCGGTGGCGTTGCTGGGCGCGGGGGCCGCGCAGGCCTATGACGTCGCGCCGCACCGCGCGGTCTATCGCATGGCGCTGGCCAAGGCGGCGTCCGGCAGCGGCATCGCCACGGCGGAAGGCGCGATGGCGCTGGAATGGGGCGAGAGCTGCGAGGGCTGGACCGTCGAGCAGCGCTACCGGCTGAAGCTGGGCTACACCCAGGGCGGTGAATCCGATGTCGCCGTCTCCTTCGCGACCTATGAGGCGAAGGATGGCAGCAGCTACCGCTTCTTCATCGAGCGCGCGCGTCCCGGCAGCGTGCCGGAGAATATCAGCGGCAAGGCGGTGCGCGGCCCGGCGGGCGTGCGTGCCGAGTTCGAGGCGCCGGAGCCGGTAAAGCTCGACCTGCCGAAGGATGTGCTGTTTCCGACCCAGCACAGCCTTGCCATCCTCGGTGCCGCCGAAGCCGGGCAAAAATTCCTCAGTGGCATGGTGTTCGACGGCAATGAGGTGGAGGAGGCGACGGAAATCACCGCCGTCATCGGCAAGCAGATTCCCGCCCCGACGGAAGGCGAGGAGCTGCTGCGCCGCCCCTCATGGCCGGTGCGGCTGGCCTTCTTCGGCCCGGACAATGCGCCGGGCGGCCTGCCGGATTACGAAATGGGCATCCGGCTCTATGACAATGGCATCGTGACCGAGATGAAGCTGGACTATGGCGACTTCGTCGTTGATGCCACCCTCGACAAGCTGGAGAAGCTGCCGAAGCCGGGATGCTGACCCGCGCTTTCGGGCAGTTGTGCGGGCCATCGCCCGCCGCTAGCGTTCTCCCATAAGAAGAAACAAGAGGGAGGGGGCGCATGAGGGTGTGCCGGATGGGCGTGTACCGGTGCCTTATGGTTGCTGGCACTTTGCTGCTGATGGCAGCAGGTTCGGCGGATGCCGGGGGCGATAAAGCCGCCAGCGAGGACCGGTTGCGGCTGGACCAGCAGGCCTATGGTCTGCTGCGTTATGAATGGGGCCAGTACGCCCACCTCAACGACATCACCATGCTGCGTGGCGACGTCACCTGCGATGGGCGGGAGGACCGTGTGCTCGGCTGGCTCGACCGGGACAGCCCGGAAGGGCTGTTCTACCGCGTCATGCTGGCGACCGATGCGGTTGGCAAAGACGAAGCCTTCTCGGTGCTGGGCGACATGGCCGCGATGTCGGTCAGCCTGCCGGCGGACCGCAAGGGGGCGGTGCATATGGAAGCCAGCGAGCCGCTGCTCTGTTCGCGCGGCGAATTGCCGGAAGTGACGATCACGCTGGAGCCACACACAAAGGCTGAGACGGTCGCGCTCACGGGCATCGACGATGCCTGCAGCATCGCCATCCGCCTCGATGACGGGCTGTGCGATTCGATCCGGCTGTTCTGGCTGCGCCGCCCGGTGGGCCGCCCGGTCGATGGCGAGCGCTTCGTGCTCCACCGCAACTGAGGGCCGGCCGCATGTGGCGCGAAATTCCCTATATGCCGCTGTTCGCCACCCTGTTCGTGCAGGCGCTGGCGACCATGTCTGCCTATTCCATTCCGGCCGCCGCCCCGGCTATCGCCGCCGATGTCGGCGTCGATGGCGCGCGGGTCGGGCTGTTCATCTCCATCGTCTATGGCGTGGGCATCTTCTCCGCCGTGCTGAGCCCCAGCTTCGTGCACCGCTTCGGCGCGGTCAGGGTCAGCCAGGTCATCCTGGTCTGCACCATCGTCATGCTGCTGACCGCGGCACTGGGTGGCACAGCGGGCGCCATTGCGCTCTCCGGCGTGCTGCTGGGCTTCGCCTATGGCGCCACCGCACCCTCCAGCTCCCACCTGCTGATCAGCCGCACACCGGTGCGCCTGCGCAACCTCGTCTTCTCGATCCGCCAGATCGGCGTGCCGCTGGGCGGCGTCATGGGCGGGCTGCTGGTGCCGCCGCTGGGGCTGGGCCTCGACTGGCAGACAGCACTGCTGGTGCAGCTTGGTCCCGCCATCCTGCTGCTGGTGCTGCTGCAGGCGATGCGGCGGGAATACGATGCCGACCGCGACGTGGCGCGCGCGCTGACGCGCGGCAATGCACTGGCGCCCCTGCGGCTGCTGATCGAGCTGCCGGAGGTGCGCATCCTGTGCATCGCCATGTTCTGCTATGCCGGCGCGCAGCTCTGCTTCATCGCCTTCATGGCGGTGCATCTGACCAGCATGGCGGAGATGAGCCTGATCCGCGCCGGGCAGGCGCTGGCTATGTTCCAGATTGCCGGCGTGATCTCGCGCCCGATCTGGGGCTGGATGGCGGACACTGTGATCTCTGCCCGGCTGCTGCTGGCGCTGCACGGCATCGTCATGGCAGGGGCAGCGGTTGCCGCCGGCCAGTTCGGCGCCGACTGGCCCTATGCGCTGATCCTGCTGGTCTGTGCGGTGGCGGGGGCGACGGCCAGCGGCTTCACCGGCATTGCCTTCGCCGAATATGCACGCATCGGCGGGCCGGGCCGCACGGCGGAATCCAGCGGGCTGGCCGCCTCCATGATGTTCCTCGGCGTGATGTCGATGCCGGCGGTGTTCAGCGTGATGGTCGCCTCAGGCCAGACCTATGGCGTGGCCTATGGCGCGGTCGCCATCGTGACGGGGCTGAGCGGCCTGATGCTGCTGCGCCGGGAATAGCCGGATGAGCAGCGCCATATGCGCGATTTTGCATTTTTCGCGCTGCACAATATTTCGGCATAAAAATTGTGCAGATGCTATATTAGGGTAATATTAGTTCGTAATTTCAACAGGATAAAAAATTTCCAGAAAGACTCGCCCGTCCTGAAAATGTGTTTTAAGCTTACAACTTAGTAAGAAAAAACAACAAGCGAACGACGGAACAGGTGGGCTCTGGATGGTAGAGGCAGCGGTGCCGGATAGGTCGATCTCCGGTGCGAAGACGCAATCGCATTCCCTGTCCATTCGCCGGTTGCGCAAGGTCTATGGCGACCTCGCGGCGGTGGACGATGTCAGCTTCGAGGTGGAGCGCGGCAAGTTCCTGACCCTGCTGGGCCCGTCCGGCTCCGGCAAGACGACGATCCTGATGTCGATCGCCGGCTTTGTGCAGCCCACATCCGGCTCGATCCTGCTGGACGACAAGGACATCACCGCCCTGCCGCCGGACAAGCGGAATTTCGGCATGGTGTTCCAGGGCTATGCCCTGTTCCCGCATATGAGTGTCGAGGACAATATCTGGTTCCCCCTGCGCGTGCGCGGGGTGAAGCGGGCCGAGGCACAGAAGAGCGTCATGGCCTCGCTGGAGCTGGTGCAGATGGCGCATCTCGCCAAGCGCCTGCCGACCCAGCTGTCGGGCGGCCAGCAGCAGCGCGTGGCACTGGCCCGCGCGCTGGTGTTCCAGCCTGACCTGCTGCTGCTCGACGAGCCGCTGTCGGCGCTGGACAAGAAGCTGCGCGCCGATCTGCAGTGGGAGCTGAAATCCCTGCATAACCGGCTGGGCGCTACCTTCATCTATGTCACGCACGACCAGGAGGAGGCGTTGTCCATGTCGGACGACATCATCATCCTGCGCGACGGCAAGATCGAGCAGATGGGCGGCCCCGGCGACCTGTACGAACGCCCGGCGACCCGCTTTGTCGCCGACTTCCTGGGCAAGAGCAACTTCATCAACGGCACCGTTGCAGGCACCGAGTCCGGCAGCTTCACCTACCAGGCCGGCGATCACGCGCTGGTGCAGGCCGGCGCTGCGGAACCGGCTGGTCCCGGTGGCTCCGTGCTGATCGCGCTGCGCCCGGAGAAGCTGACCGTCAGCCAGGCCGAACCCGCCACGCGCAACCGCGTGCCCGGCACCATCGACGCCTTCAACTATTACGGCGCCAACTATCACTTCCAGGTGCGCACCCAGGCGCTGGGCGATCTGATCGTCACCGCGCCGGCCTGGAAATGCGAGGTCGATCCCGCCATCGGCAACCAGGTCTGGCTGGGCTGGGAACCGGATGCCTCGGTGGTGGTGCGCGACAATTGAGCGACAGGAAAGCCGCCCGGCCAACGGGATGGCGTGACAGGGACAACACGTAAAATCAGAGGAGACCGGACATGAAATCGCGCAAGGATCTGAGCAAGACGCTCTACGAGAAGGATCTGTACCCGGACGAGCAGTCCTTCGCCGAGGATTGCGCCGCCATTGCCGCCGAGCGGCTGGCGCGCGGCGAGATCGACCGCCGCAGCTTCGTGAAGGCGATGGCGATGCTGGGCCTGGCCCCGGTCGCGCTGAAGCTGGGCACCGGCAGTGCTGCCGCTCAGGCCAAGGAGCTGGTGGTGGTGAACTGGGGCGGCCCGGCGGTCGAGGCCTATGCCAATGCCTGGGGCGTTCCGTTCGAGAAGGCCACCGGTACCAAGGTGGTGATCGATGGCACCGGCCCGCTCGGCTCCAAGATCCGCGCCATGGTCGAAGCCAAGGCGGTGACCTGGGATGTGTGCGACACCGGCACCGGCACCACGCTGGTGCTGCAGACGCATGACGTGCTGGAGCCCATCGACTATTCCATCGTGGACAAGTCGAAGATGGCGCCGGACTTCGCCTATGAGTATGGCTGCGCCAACTACATGTTCAGCTTCGTGCTGGCCTACAACAAGGCGAAGCTCTCCGAGGCGCCGAAGGACTGGAAGGATTTCTGGGACCTGAAGAAGTTCCCTGGTGGCCGCACCCTGCGCAAGCAGCCGAACGGCATGCTGGAGGCCTGCATGCTGGCCGCCGGCAAGTCCCACAAGGATGTCTATCCGATCGACCTGAACCTTGCGATGAGCAAGCTGAAGGAGATCAAGAGCGCTGTCGTCGCCTGGGGTTCCGGCTCGCAAAGCCAGGAGCTGTTCCGCACCGGCGAGGTGGTGATGGGCAATATCTGGCACACCCGCGCCAACCTGCTGACCCGCGACATGGCCGGCGATGTGACCTGGACCTGGAAGGACGGCATCGTCACGGCGGGCATGTGGAACGTGCCGAAGGGCAATCCGGCGGGCAAGGAAACGGCGATGAAGTTCATCGCCTCGGCGCAGGACCCGGCCGGCCAGATCGAGCTGTTCAAGGTCATGGGCAACGGCCCGGCCAACCCGGCCGCCGCCGACATGGTGCCCGCCGACATGAAGCACATCGATCCGGGCCAGCCCGAGAACATGAAGCTGCAGATGATCCAGAGCGGCCCCTGGTATCAGGAGCCGAGCGGCAAGGGCAAGCTGACCAATGACGAGCTGTCGCGCGAGATGTGGCTGGACACGCTGTCCTCGTAAGGACAGCCGGCTGCTTCGTGCCCGGTCGCCGAGAAGCGGCCGGGTTGACCTGACGTAGAAAAGAGAGCATCGGCGGGATTTCGGATGCTGACCTCGCAACGCAATACCTATTGGCTGCTGATCGCGCCCGCGGTCCTGCTGATGCTCATCTTCTATATCTATCCGCTGTTCCAGGTGCTGTGGATCAGCGTGACCGAGCCCTATCCGGGCCTGCAGAATTACGAGGCGCTGCTGACGCGCCCGCTGCTACACCGCATCTGGCTGACGACGCTGCGCATCTGCGCGATCACCACCATCATTACCGTGGTGCTGGGCTATCTCGTCGCCTATGCGATGGTGCATGTGAAGGAAACCCAGCGCGCCTGGATGATGTTCTGCATCCTGCTGACCTTCTGGCTCAGCGTGCTGATCCGCGCCTTCGCCTGGGTCATGCTGCTGCGCAATGAAGGGCTGGTGAATCAGGGGCTGATGGCGCTGGGGCTGATCTCCGAGCCGCTGCCGCTGGTGCGCAACGAATTCGGCGTGATCGTCGGCATGGTGCATTTCATGCTGCCGCTGGCGGTGCTGCCGATCTTCTCCAACATGACCGGCATCGATGCGCGCTATGTCTCGGCGGCGCGCGGGCTGGGGGCCTCGCCCTGGGTTG
This sequence comes from Oceanibaculum sp., assembly GCF_022449305.1. Lineage (NCBI taxonomy): Bacteria > Pseudomonadati > Pseudomonadota > Alphaproteobacteria > Rhodospirillales > Oceanibaculaceae > Oceanibaculum > Oceanibaculum sp. The sequence goes on from NZ_JAKUSO010000008.1 coordinate 39,899, forward strand.
CCTTCCGGCACATCTACCTGCCGCTCAGCAAGCCGGGCCTGATCGCCGCGACCATTCTGGTGTTCGTGTTCTCGCTGGGCTTCTTCATCACGCCGGCCATCCTGGGCGGCGGCAAGGTGGTGATGATCTCCGAATATATCCGCGTCAGCTTCGAGGAGACGCTGCGCTGGGGGCAGGCGACCATGCTGGCCTCGACGCTGCTGTTCGCGGTGCTGCTGACGCTGGCGCTGGTCGCGCGCTTCGTTGACCTCAAGAAAGTGTTCGGGGCGCGATGATGAAGGGCGATTTCCGCGAGCTTTTCGGGCGGGGCATGGTGCTGGGCGGCGCCTGGACCGTGCTGGCCTTCCTGGTGCTGCCGATGGTGGTGGTGATCCCGGTCTCGATCACCGACCAGTATTATTTGTCGCTGCCGCAGGACGGCGTGTCGCTGCAGCATTACGCCGCCTTCTTCAGCAACGATATCTGGCTGTCCGCGACCGGGCAGAGCATCGTGATCGCGGTCGCCTCCACCCTGGCGGCCGTGGTGCTGGGCACGTTGTGCGCCATCGGCTGCTGGCGGCTGTCCACCAACGCATCGGAGGCGGTGCGCACCTTCATGCTGATCCCGATCATCGTGCCGACCATCGTTCAGGCGCTGGCGATGTACCGGTTCTGGATCGATCTTCGGCTGCTGGATTCCTATCTCGGCGTTATCCTGGCGCACACGCTGGTCGCGATCCCCTATGTGATCATCACCGTGTCCGCCTCGCTGGCCAATTTCGACGTGCGGCTGGAGCAGGCGGCACGCAGCCTGGGCGCCTCGATGAGTGAGACCATCCGCCTGGTGATCGTGCCGCGCATCCTGCCGGGCATGCTGTCGGGGGCGATCTTTGCCTTCACCATCTCCTTCGACGAGATCGTGATGGTGCTGTTCCTGACCAGCCGCAACATCTACACCCTGCCGAAGCGCATCTGGGACGGCATCGAGGATCATCTCGACCCCACCATCGCCGCCGTCGCCACGCTTCTCATCATCGTTACGCTGGCGCTGCTGCTGTTCGAGCTGTGGTCGCGCCAGCGCCGGGCCGCGCGCCTGAAGGCGCTGGCTTCAGAGGGCGGGGAATAACACCCGCCAGCAAGCAAAACGCTCCACCATAGGAAGAGGATCGACCCCATGGGTGCCGTCAGCGAGTTCGAATATCGCTACAACATGACGATGAAGATTTTCCACTCGCACGCCGAGCCGGCGTTCGAGACGCCGCAGCAGCAGGAGACGGTGTGGGGGCAGCAATGGGGCTGCGACAATGATGTGGGCCAGCTGCGCAAGGTGCTGATGCACCGGCCGGGCGAGGAGATGAACATCATCGACCCGTCCAAGCGCATCGAGGAGCTGGGCAGCTATGGCGATGTCGAGGGCCAGACCTGGTACTGGCGCGGCGACGTGATCCCCACTCTGGCAGAACAGCAGGCCCAGCATGACGCGCTGGCCGACACACTGCGCAAGGAAGGCGTGGAGGTCGTCTATCTGAAGCGCTGTGCGCCGGGCCGGCACAAATCGATCTATACCCGCGATTCGGTGATCGGCGTGAAGGGCGGCGCCATCGTGACCCGCCTCGGCCCCATCGTGCGGCGCGGCGAGGAAGCACCGGCGACCGAGACGCTGGCCTCCATCGGCATGCCGATCCTGCGCACCGTGCACGGCACCGGCCTGATGGAGGGCGGCAGCTTTGCCTGGCTGAAGCCGGGGCTGGCCGCCGTCGGCCGTTCCAACCGGGTGAATGAGGAAGGCACGCGCCAGGTCGAGGAGGTGCTGAAGGCACAGGGCTGCGAGCTGCTGCGCGTGGATTTGACCGGCTACCGCCTGCATATCGACGGCAATCTGGTGATGATCGATGTCGATACCGCGATCATCAACCCGACGCAGCTGCCCTTCTGGTTCCTGGAGAAGCTGAAGGAGCTGGGCATCCGCACCATCGAGGTCAGCCCGGACGATCCCTCGGGCGCGGTCAACTGCATCGCCGTGCGGCCGGGCCGGGTGGTGATGGAGGCGAATTTGTCGCCGCGCACCGCCGACAAGCTGGACAGACTGGGCATCGAGATCGTCGATGTGAAATACGACAAGATCTGGCTGGGCGGCGGCGGCATCCATTGCTCGACCAGCCCGCTGGTCCGCGATTCCATCAGCTGAGGGAGGGCGGCATGACCTTCTCCCTCGTCGCGCGCTGCGGCCGTACCGGCGAAATCGGCGCGGTCATCTCCACCTCCAACCTCGCGGTCGGCAGCCGCTGCGTCTATCTGAAGTCCGGCGTCGGCGGCTTCCTGACCCAGCACCGCACCGACCCAAGGCTGGGGCCGCGCGGCATCGCGCTGTTGCAGGATGGCGCCACCGCCGCCGAGGCGATGGCCGCTGTGGTCGCCAGCACGAAGGATATCGGCTGGCGGCAGCTTGCCTGCGTGGACCGGCATGGCAACACCGCCTTTCACCATGGCGACAAAATCTATTCGATCCGCGCCGAATGCCAGGCGCCGGGCGTCGTCGCCATCGGCAACATCATCGATAATCCCGAGGTGCCGAAGGCGATGGTCGCGGCCTTCACCGCCGACCCGTCGCTGGAGATCGCCGAGCGGCTGCTGCGCGCCATCGAGGCGGGCGAGGCAGCGGGCGGCGAAACCGGCACCGTGCATGCGGCGCAGATGATCGCCATCGGCGAGAACAGCTTCCCGATGTTCGACCTGCGCATCGATTATTCGGAGACGCCGCTGTCCGACCTGCGCCGACTGTGGGAGCGCTACCGGGCAGAGGCAGCGGGCTTCGCCGTGCGCGTGCTGGACCCGGATAGCGTGCCGCCGCAGCAGGATCTGTACGATGCGGCGCAGGCGCGCATGAAGGAGCTGGGAATCAGCTACCCATGACCGCGCCGCTGCCCAACAGCCTGTTCCGCACCATCGGCACCTATCTCGGCGTGCCGCAGACGCTGGACCTGACCGGTGCGAAGGCGGCGGTGATCGGCCTGCCCTTCGATTGTGGCCGGCACCCAAGGCGTGTCGGCGCGCGGCTGGGGCCGGCGGCGATCCGCTATATGTCCACCGACATGGTGCGGCATTACCGGCCCGACGATCCCGGCGATTTCGATCCCGTTCGCGCGCTGGGGCTTGTCGATTGCGGCGATGTGCCGGTGGTCTCGGCGGAGGTCGAATCCTCGGTCGAGACGATGGCCGAGGCGATCTCGGCGGTGGTGGAGCGCGGCGTGGTGCCGATCTGCATGGGCGGTGACGGCGTCATCAGCCTGCCGCAGATGCAGGCGCTCAGCCGGAAGTATCCCGACCTCTGCGTGCTGCATTTCGATTCCCACACCGACGCCTATCCCGAAGCCGGCAACGAGAGCGAGATCAACCCCGCCACCACCTTCGCCTATGCAGTGCAGAAGGGTTATGTCGATGCCAGCCGGTCGATCCATTTCGGCCTGCGCGGCTTCACCTATGTGCCGCGCGTGTTCGACTACACGCAGGGCCTCGGCTACCAGACCATCCCCATCGAGGCGCTGGAGAGCGAGGGCGTGGCCGGTCTCGCCAGACGCTTCAGGGAGACGGTCGGCGACCGCCCGGTCTTCCTGTGTTTCGACATGGATTTCTTCGATCCCTCGGCGGCCCCCGGCGTCTTCACGCCGGCCTGGGGCGGCGCGACCGCGCGCGAGGGGCTGGCGCTGCTGCGCGCGCTGAAGGGCATCAATTTCGTCGGCTTCGACGTGAACACGCTGACGCCGGGTGCTGACCTGAAGGGCCAGACCGCCTGGCTCGCCGCCACGGTGATGCTGGAATTCTGCTACCTCGCCTGCGACTCCCTCGGCCTGACCCCGAAGGGTGAGGCCGCGTATTAGCGGCGGGCGCCGCTACAGCCCGCCATGCACCAGCCGCCCGCCCAGCAGGGTCGCGGTCACGCCGACCTCGCGGATTTCCTCCGCCGGGATGCTGAAATAGTCGCGGTCCAGCACGGCGATATCGGCCAGCTTGCCGGGTTCCAGCGATCCTTTCACGGCTTCCTCGCGGCCTGACCACGCCCCCAGAATCGTATAGGCGCGCAGGGCTTCCTCCGCCGTCACCGCCTCGGCCTCGTCCAGCGAGGCGCCGGTCTGCGCCTTGCGCGTCACCATCGACCACAGGGCGAAGAACGGGTTCGGGTCACACACCATGGCGTCGGAATGGCCCGGGGCGGGAATGCTGGCATCGATCAGGCTGCGGTGCGGCCACATCCAGCGCATCGCCGCCTCGCCGCGATTGGCGCGGTAGGCCTCGCCCAGATCGTACATGAAGCCGGTGGCGGAGCTGTCCACCGCGCCGACCCGCTTCAGCCGTTCCAGGATCGGCGGGGTGACGTAGCAGCAATGCTCGACCCGCATGCGGTGGTCCGACACCGGATGGGCGGCCAGGCAATGCTCGATCACGTCCAGCGCGAAGTCGATGCCGCGGTCGCCCACGCCCTCGATCATCACCTGCAGCCCGCCTTTGTGCGCGGCCAGCGCACGGGATTTCAGGTCCTCCAGCTCGTACAGCAGCATGCCGGTGTTCGGCTCGGGCTCGCCCTCGATGCGCATGCCGACATAGGGCTCGTAATAGGCGGCGGTGCGGCCGGAGGTGGAGCAGTCGGGGCACCATTCGACGCCGATGATGCGCACCATGTCATCGCCGAAGCCGGAGCGGATGCCGGCCTTCACATAGGATTCCACCAGCCCGTCCTCGCGGCCCGAGACGATGATGCCGACGCGCATGCGCAGCCGCTCCTGCTGGCGCAGCAGCTGGTAGGCCTGGATCGAGCGGCTGCCGGCCAGCGAGTTATAGACGGTCGTGATGCCATGACGCGCCCAGTCGTCGAACACTTTCTCCAGCCCGTCGGCAAGGCGGGCGGGCGTATCGGCGCCGTGGATCACATCGAGGAACACGTGCACCGCCGTCTCGCGCATCAGGCCGGTCAGCTCCCCGGTTTCGGGGTGATGGTCGAAGCGGCCGAAGGCGGGATCGGGCGTGTCGCGGTCGATGCCCAGTTCCTGGAAGGCGCGGGAATTGGCGAGACCGATATGGCCGTCGGTGCGCAGGATGAACAGCGGCCGTCCCTCGCCCGCCGCGTCCAGCTCCGCCAGCGTCGGATAGCCGCCGGACTTGTTCTCGTTCAGCCGGTAGGCGACCACCCAGTCATCCTTGCCGCGTGCGACGGCGACATCGGTGAGCCGCGCGAGCAGGGCGGCGCGCGACTGGATGCGGTTCGGGCCGACATCCTCCCACCCGGCGAGGCGGGCGGCATAGCTGTCGGGGTGGCAATGGCTGTCCACGATGCCGGGAATGGCGGTGCGGCCGCCAAGGTCCATCACCTTTGTCTCCGACCCGGCCAGCCCGTCCAGATCGGCCTCGCTGCCGACCGCCAGAATATGCCCGTTGCGGATGGCGAGCGCGCTGGCGACGCTGCTGCGCGCGTCCAGCGTATGGATGCGCCCATTGCGCAGGATCAGGTCGGCGGCCAGTCGCGGCATGGTTCTCTCCCCCCGGTTCAAGGCCGGCCAAGCTTGGCAGGATTTGTCAGGAGAGAAAACAGCTTTGCGGCCTGAAAGAAGGTTCGTACCGGGTGGTTGACGCTGCCGCCGGCACTGTGCACATTAGAGGCATGATTATTCACGCGGCAGCCCTTCTACGACTTCTAGGCCCGACCTCCTGAGGGAGGCGGGATAACGCGCGTCGTCGATCTGTCCGTTGCTGCCGGTGAAATCATGTCCACCGTTTCGTTTTCTGAATGTTTCTGCCTGTTCACGCACGCCTGCCTCAGGGGGCGCCTTGCGCATGGGCGACTGCGCGGCGGTCGTCGGGCCTGACGGCAGCCCGGCGGCCGTATCCCTGCCGCATCGCCCTTTCAAGACAAGAAAATCATCCGGAGTCGCTCCCATGTTGCAGAACCCTGAAACCAAGTACCGCCGCTTCACCACGGTCGATCTGCCTGACCGTACCTGGCCGTCGAAGCGCATCGAGAAGGCGCCGATCTGGCTGTCCACCGATCTGCGCGACGGCAACCAGTCGCTGATCGACCCGATGGATGGCGAGAAGAAGCGCCGCTTCTTCGACCTGCTGGTCGCCTCCGGCTTCAAGCAGATCGAGGTGGGCTTCCCGTCCGCCTCGCAGACCGAGTTCGATTTCATCCGCAGCCTGATCGAGGAAAACCGCATCCCCGACGACGTCACCATCCAGGTGCTGACGCAGTCGCGCGAGGATCTGATCCGCCGCAGCTTCGAATCGCTGAAGGGGGCGAAGCAGGCCATCGTGCATCTGTACAACGCCACCTCGCCCAGCTTCCGCCGTACCGTGTTCAACATGGAAAAGGCGGATGTGGTGAAGCTGGCGGTGGCGGGCGCGAAGCTGTTCGTCGAGGAGGCTGCGAAGCAGCCGGGCACGAAATGGACCTTCCAGTATTCGCCAGAAACTTTTTCCGCCACCGAGCCGGACTTTGCGGTCGAGGTGTGCGAGGCGGTATTGGATGTCTGGCAGCCGACGCCGGAGAACCCGGCCATCCTGAACCTGCCAGCGACGGTGGAGGTGGCGGGCCCCAACATCTATGCCGACCAGATCGAATATTTCTGCCGCAACATCTCGCGTCGCGATTCGGTGATCGTCAGCGTGCATCCGCATAATGACCGGGGTACCGGCGTGGCGGCGGCGGAATTCTCGGTGATGGCCGGCGCCGACCGAATCGAGGGCTGCCTGTTCGGCAATGGCGAGCGCACTGGCAATGTCGATCTGGTGACGCTGGCGCTGAACCTCTACACTCAGGGCATCAATCCGGGGCTGGATTTCTCCGACATGCGCAATGTCGTGCGGACGGTGGAATACTGCAACCAGCTGCCGGTGCATCCGCGCCACCCCTATGCGGGCGAACTGGTATTCACCGCCTTTTCCGGCTCGCATCAGGACGCCATCAAGAAGGGCTTCGCGGCACAGTCGAAGCGCAATGACGAGTACTGGGACGTGCCCTACCTGCCGATCGACCCGGCGGATGTCGGCTGCTCCTACGAGGCGGTGATCCGGGTGAACAGCCAGTCCGGCAAGGGCGGTGTCGCCTGGGTGCTGGAACAGGACAAGGGGTTGCAGCTGCCGCGCCGCATGCAGATCGACTTCTCCCGCAAGGTGCAGGAGATTTCCGACCGCACCGGTAAGGAGATCACGGCGGGCGCGATCTGGGAGGCGTTTGAGGAATCCTACTGCCTGGCCGGGGCGCAGCGCTTCGACCTGATTGAATATGACGATACCGGCGCACGCAAGCCGGGGCAGGACCGGGTGTTCGTCGGCCGCATCACGGTGGACGGCAAGGAACGCTCGATCAGCGGCAAGGGCAATGGCCTGATTTCCGGCCTGCTGGAGGCGCTGAAGGCCGATTGCGGCATTGAGCTGGAGGTGCTGGACTATCACGAGCACGCGCTGCGCAAGGGCTCCGACGCGCAGGCCGCCGCCTATGTCGAATGCCGCACGGCAGACGGGCGCACCCTGTTCGGTGTGGGCATCGATGCCGATGTCGCCATCGCCTCGGTGAAGGCGGTGCTCAGTGCTGCCAACGTCGCCTCGAAGGGGTGATTGGCCCCGACGATCTCTATCTTCTCTGACTGTCACCCCCGGGCTTGTCCCGGGGGTCCATGTTTCAGCTTACTGGAACAAGGCCGACGCAAGCTGAAGCCTGGATTCCCGGGACAAGCCCGGGAATAACAAAGGAGAAGGTCTCTGCCTTACGCGCTCTGGCGCCGGGAGCGGCCGGCGGCGGCGATGCAGGCCAGCGGCTTCAGCCAGGCCGGCCGCCAGGTCAGCGTCGCGACCGTCGCCAACCCGCCGACGCTGAGCCCCACCACCCACAGGATGCTGCCGAAACTGGCGCCGTCGCGCTGCAGCGACAGGGCGAGCGACAGCGCCAGCAACCCATAGCCGGCAAGGCGCAGCGGCAGGGTCCGACCAGCCGGCACATGGCGCTGGCCGGTTACGCGCTCCCAGTTCTTCTCCTGGCTCAAGGCCAGCAGATCGAGGCCCAGATAGCTGGTGCCCAGGATAAGGGCGAGCAGGATTGCCTCAGGCATGCTGTTGCTCCGGCTTGTCGGTTCGGATCGGGCCGGCAGGGCGTGCCACCGCCTGTGCTGTGCTCTGCCGGCGCTGCAGCCGGATGGCGGTGGCCAGCGCGATGGCGCCGCCCGCCAGCATCAGCGAATCCATGCCGAACACCGGCCAGTTGCCCGCCATCAGGGTGCGCAGCATATGGTCGCCGGTGGTGATGGCGTTCAGCAGCACGGCCAGCAGAGCGGCTGCGGCGACAGCGTAGCACTGCTCGATCCAACCGCGCCGTGTGCGGAGCCAGGCATGCGCGAAGGTCAGCACCCAGATCGCGTAGAAGGCCCAGAACTCGATATCGTCACGATGTTCCGGCCCCAGCGGCAGGACCCGGTTAACGATGAAGAAGCCCAGCGTGGCGAAGATGATGCCGGTGGTGCTGCCGATGGTCAGTCCCTCGACGATGCGCACGCCGCGCAAACCCTGCTGGGTGTGGCGCTTGCGCCGGGATTCCAGCCAGAACAGGAAGCCGGTGACGATCAGCACGCAGCCCGACAGGCCGAGCGCGAAATAGACCCAGCGCAGCGTCCAGTGCCTGAACTGGATGAAATGCAGGCCGGAGATGAATCGCTGCGCGTTCAGGACCGGTTCGCCGACATGGCGGTGCAGCACCGCGCCGCTGGCGGCATCGAAATACACCCGGTCCATCGACATGGTGACCTTGTTTTCGTAGGACTGCCGCATCTCGACATAGCCGTTGGCATCGCCCGGATGGTGGATGCGCACGAAGAAGGGCCTGGTACCATCGCCCCAAAGCCGCATCGCCTCCGCTGCCATCGCATCCAGCGATCCGATGCTGCCCGGCTGGCCTGCCTTGTCCCGCGAATAGCTGCCGAAAGCCTCATTGAAGAAGAGCTGACTGTCGCGCTCGTAGGGGATATTCGGGGCGCTCGGAAAATAGATTGTGATGAAGATGACGAGGCCCGACAGGGTGATGAGGAAATGAAAGGGCAGGGCCAGCACGCCGGTGACATTGTGCAGGTCCAGCGCCACGCGCGGCGTCTTCTTGTCGGTGCGGAAGGTGAAGAAGTCCCTGAAGATCTTCACATGCACGATCACGCCGGAGACCAGCAGCGCCATCATCGCCATGCCGGCGAGGCCGACCAGCCAGTAGCCGACGCCGCCCGCGCGCAGGTGCAGGCTGTAATGGAACGGGAAGATGAAGCCGGTGCCGCCCCGCGTGCCGGCTTCGGGCAGCACTTCGCCGGTCGCGGGATTGACGAACTTGCTCTTGAAACCGTCCTTGCCGCGATAGCCGACCCGGGCCGTTGGCGCGCGTTCGGCCGGCGGGATGATAAAGGCGTTGCGCACGCCTTCTTCCCCGTTGGCCTCCAGATCGGACAGCAGGATGTCGCGTAGCGCGTCCAGCTTCACCGGCGCCTCCATCGGCGCGAGGCGCGTCATCGGCATCATCCAGCGGTCGATCTCGCGGTCGAACACGCTGAGCGTGCCCATCCAGAAGATCGCGAACAGCAGCGCGCCAATCACCACACCCGCCCAGGTGTGCAGCCAGTTCATCGAGGCGCGGAAGCCCTGTTCCATCTTGGTCGTTCCTTTTGCTGGCGTCAGGACATGTGTGTCAGGACAGGGCCGGCGGCGCCATGGACAGCCAATAGACCAGCCCGTGTCCGACAGCGGTACCGCCCAGCGTCACCGCCAGCAGCCGCGGCAGGCGGCGCTCGGCAAAGGCCCAGATCAGCACCAGCAGGTAGATGATGAAGCCCAGCATCGACATCAGCACCACGGCCTCGCTGCGGTCCATGCCGAGGCTGACCAGCCCGGCCGCCCCCAGTGCAGTGAGGGCGGCGCTGAGGAAATAGCCGCCGACAACGATCGACAGCAGCCGGAAGGCCAGCAGCAGGCCGGCGCCAATCCGCCGGCCTCTGTTCTCACGAGACATGGTTGCGGCCATCGCGGTCATGCCGGCCTCAGTTCGGCTTGGCGGCGGGCGGGGCGGCCGGCGACTCCAGCCCCTCGGTCGTGGTGAAGGACAGGCTGGTCACGTAAGAGGCGACGTCATAGCTCTCCGCGCCGCGCTTGCCCGGCGTCTCGTCCTTGTGCTTCACCTCGATGACGTAAGGGCCCTTCCAGGGGAAGGCGGCGGCGAAGGTGCCGTCCTCGCTTGTCCGGCGGGTCATGGCCCAGCCGGACAGGGCGACGATCTCGACCTCGGCCTTCGGCAGCGGCTTGCCCTTGTAGGTCACCTGGAACTCCACCTTGCCATCCAGCATCTTGCCGGTCGGCACGATGTCCAGCGCCAGGCTGGGCTGGAGGGCATCGAAGCCGGCGATATAGCGCGCGGCCGGCGTCCAGACGGTGCGCACCGTCTTGCCGTCATTCTTGCGCTCGAAGGCGGGGTAGTCGGTGACCGCGGCGGTGATGCTCTCGCCTTTGCCGGCCGCGCCGTCCAGCGTGATGGATTTCTCGCCCTTGGCGGCGCTCAGCGGCTTCGTGCCGTCCTTGCCGGCAAGCGCTGCCTGCGGCACCGGCATGCGGTCCAGCAGGCCCGGTGAGATTTCGCGCAGATTGTAGCCGAACTCGCCGAAATAGAAGCTGGCCTTCCCGTCCTGCTGCTCGATCCAGACCTGATGAGCAGCAGCGCTGCCGGCGGAGAGCGTGACGGCAAGGAAAGCGGCGGCCAGGCGCGGCAAGGGGAAAAAGCGCATGAGGGTTCCTTATTTGCGAATAAGTATCAGTGGAGCTTATCACGCTCCTTATAATCGCAATCGAGAATGATCCTCAATAACATATCGCCTAGGGTAACGCTGCGGACCGGGTTTTCGATGCCTTTCTTGCGGTGCTGCGGATAAGTGTGCATATCATCGCTATCTAAAGTGGAAATCGCGGCGGAATGATCGCGAGCCAGGATTTAGGAGGGATATGCCGGTCGGGACGGGCGATATCGATGTGCCGCATGCCAAGCTGCGGTCACTCTACGATTTCTGGTGCACTCGCGCTGGCGACCGGCCCTTGCCATCGCGTCTGGATTTCCTGCCGGAAGAATTCGCGCCCTGGATGGGCCATATCGCCATCGCCGATGTGAAGCACCCGTCGCTGGAAATGACCTTCAGCCTGTTCGGCGCGGCCTTTGTCTATGTGAACAACATGGACCTGACCGGCCGTCCGGTGGCGGAACTGCCGGCGCTGGTCAGCGCGATGATTCTGGCCGATTATCGAGGCTGCGTCGAAAGCCGGCAGCCGCTCTATACCTGCCGGCAGAGCGTGAACCGCGACTGGACGCATATCCACCGCATCGTGCTGCCCTGCTCCTCGAACGGGGAACAGGTGGATAAGCTGATCGTGGGGCTCTATACCGAGGGCGGCAAGAGCCCCTTCTCAGGCTAGAGGTTCAGAATCTCGCCCTCGCGGGCGGAGAACACGGCGTTCGCCTCCGCTGCCTGAGCGTCGTCGAAGCAGACCTTGCCCTGAAAGCCGATGCACCGGACCATGTCGCAGGCCTCGCCCCAGCCCGGCCGGCCGGGCGGAAACTGACCGCCATCGAACGGGCCACTGAGGCCCGCCGCGCGGGCCGCCAGCACCAGCATGCGGCGCGGCAGCGACAGTGCCTCCGGGTCCAGCGTGGCGCGCGAAACCGGACTGCCAATATCCGCCACGAAGTCGGACGCGCCGATGCCCAGCGTCAGCATACGCGGCGTGGCGCGGGCGAGGTTCGCCGCCTCCAGCGCGCCGAGGCAGCTTTCCACCAGCCCGATGATCTTCGTGCGGCCAACCGCGATGCCCAGCGCCTTTTCCTTCTCGGTCAGGCGGCGGTCGATATCCTGCAGATCGGCAGCACGTTCGGCCTTCGGCAGGATCACAGCCCCGATGCCGGGGCCGAAGCACTCCAGATCCTCCGGGATCATGCCGCTGTCGGCCTTGTTCACGCGCAGCGCCACCAGCGGCGGCCAGTCCTTTCTGGCAAGTGCGGTGGCCTTCACGCGGGCGGCCGGCTTGTCGGCCAGCGGCACGCCATCCTCCAGATCCAGCATCACCACATCGGCAGGGGTGTTGGCGAACACGCTCTCCAGATTGTCGCGGTGCGCCGGGGCGTAGAGGATCGAGCGGTACCAGCCATCTTTACGGAACATTGTGTCTGTCCTCAGTTCTTGTGGGAGGCCGTGCGCATGTCGTGCGCTTCCATGGCGCGAACCAGGCCGGCGACGATGGCATTGGTCGGGGTCGGCACGCCCAGCTTGGCGCCTTCGTCGGCGACCGCGCCGTTCAGGAAGTCGATCTCGCCCTGCCGGCCGGCCAGCCGGTCCAGCAGCAGCGAGGGCTTTGCGCCGGGAATGGCGGAACCGAACTTGTGCACATAGGCGACCGGATCGTCGAAGCTGAGGGCGATACCGCGCGCCTTGGCGACGGCGAACGCCTCCGACGCGCAGGATGAGGCCACGCGCCAGGCTTCCGGCGTCTCCATCACCTGGCCGATGGTCAGGCCGGTGATGCCGCACACCGCGCTGTAGGTGACGTTGCAGATCAGCTTCGACCAGATCATCGACTGGATGTCGGGGGCGGCCTCGGCGCGGAAGCCGGCATCGGCCCAGAGCTTGGCCACCGCCTCGGCGGCGGGCTGCGCCTCGGCGATGGTGGCGCCGATCTTCACGATCTCGAAGCCGTTATGATGCACATGGCCGGGCGTCGGTATGGTGGCGCCGAAACCGCCGGCGATGCCCAGCAGCAGCCGGTCCTTAGTGACCGTTTTCACCAGAATGTCGTAGGCGCCGAGGCCGTTCTGGATCGACAGCACCAGCGTCTCGGGGCCGATCATCGGCCTGGCCCCGGTCAGCGCCGATTCGATGTCGCGGGTCTTGGTGGCGACGATCACCAGCTCGCACAGGCCCACCTCCGCCGGATCGGTGGTCGCCTTGGAGGGCGACAGCCAGTCGCCGCTGGCGCCGGTGACCTTTAGCCCGTTGGCGCGGATCGCGTCGATATGCTCCTTCCAGCGGTCAACCAGCCAGACATCATTGTCGCCGGCGCGGGCCAGGATGGCGCCATAGACGGAGCCCATGGCCCCGGCGCCGAGAATGGCGATCTTCATCGGTGTTTCCTCTCAGGCTTCTTGTTTATTCCGGCACGGCTGCCGACCGCATGCGCCGATCCAGCCGAAGATGCAGCGCGAGGCCGGCGCCGGCAAGCGCCAGGCCGATCAGGTCGGTCTTCCAGTCCGGCTCGATCAGCGCCAGCGCGCCCGCCGCGATCAGGATACGCGGCAGCCAGGAGACAGCGCCCCGGCAATGGCCGATGGCGGCGATGGAGATGCCGGCGATGCCGATGGTGGCGGAGACCAGCGCCGTGGCGATGGCCGACGGGTCGCCCTGCAGCGTCAGCTCCGGGTTCATGATGAACAGGAAGGGGATCAGGAACAGGCTGCAGGCCAGCGTCATGGCGAAGGCGGCGGTGCCCATGACGGTGCCGCCGCTGATCGCCACGGCGGCGAACACGCCGGCCGCCACCGGCGGGGTGATCGCCGACACGCTGGCGAAGAAATACAAGAACAGATGCGCCGGCAGCAGGTCGAAGCCCAGATTGATCAGCGGTGCCGCCAGCACCGCAGCCCCCACCGCATAGGCCGCCGGGGTCGGCATGCCCATGCCCAGGATGATGGCGATCACCATGGTCAGCACGAGGGAGAGCAGCACATTGCCCTGGCCGATGCTGACGATCATCTGCGAGAAGGTGACGCCAAGGCCGGTCAGGTTGATCAGCGAGACGATGATCTGCGCCGCCGCGATGATCATGGCGATGAAGACGACGCCGCGCGCCGCGTCATACAGGCCGTCGCGGATCGAGCGCGCCATGCTGGCGATGCGCTGCGGCGTCGGCTCGATGGGGGCGGCGTCGGCGACCGGGACCTGCTCCGCCGTCGTGCGGATCGTCGGCGCCGGGCGGGCGCGCAGCAGGATGCCGGCCAGCATCATCGCGACGATGGCGATGATCGCCCAGAACACCGCCAGCTGGATCGTGTACTGGTTCACGATGAAGTAGATCAGGATGCCGATGGGGATCAGCAGGCTGGCCAGCGGGAAGGGCGCGAAGGCCTCGCGCGCGCTGGGGATCAGCTCCGCCGGCAGCGGCTTCAGGTCATATTTCAGGGCGTAGAGATAGACGCCGATCAGCAGTGCCAGGAAGAACAGCAGCGAGGGCACCAGCGCCGCCGTCACCACCTGCAGGTAGGCCACGCCCAGCAACTCCGCCATCAGGAAGGCACCCGGCCCCATCACCGGCGGCATGATCTGGCCGCCGGTCGAGGCCACCGCCTCGATGGCGCCGGCCAGGTTGCGTCGGAAGCCCAGCCGCTTCATCAGCGGGATGGTCAGCACGCCGGTGCTGGTCACATTTGCCACGGTGCTGCCATTCACCATGCCCATGAAGGCGCTGCCGAACACGGCCACCATGCCGGCACCGCCCCGGATGCGGCCGCCGATACGCATGGCGATCAGGATGAAGACCTGCCCGGCGCCGCTGCTGTTCAGCAGCGCGCCCAGGATCAGGAACAAAGTGACGACGGTCGCCGAAATGCCCATCAGCGGGCCGAGCAACCCGTTCTCGCCCAGATAGAAGGCATAGATCAGCCGGTCGATTGACAGGCCGCGATGGCCGAGCGGTCCGGGGATATAGCCGCCGAAATAGGCATAGAGGTAGAAGGCGAGGATCAGGCCGACGAACAGCCAGCCGAGCGCCCGGCGTACGCCTTCCAGCACCAGCAGCAGCAGCGCCAGGCCGAACAGCTTCTCCAGCGTCTCGTTGGTGAACCAGGTACTCTCGACGATGGTGTCGTAGTTCCAGACAATATAGCCCAGCACCACGACGCTGAGGCCGGCCAGGATCAGGTCGCCGAACCGGAGCAGGGCTGAGTCGCGCCGCGCCCCCGGATAGAGCAGGAAGACCAGCGCCAGCGCGCCGCCCAGATGGATCGCGCGCTGCTGGTAGTTCGGCAGGGTGCCGATGCCGGCTGTCACGACATGGAACAGGACCCACAGGATCGCTGCGGTCATCAGGGCCGCGCCGATGATACCGCCATAGCTGCGGTAGGCGCTTTCTCTCTCTTCTGGTTCCATGGGAGGGCTGGAATTCTGGTGTTCGGAAAAAGAGGGACCGCCGACGCGGAACGTCGGCGGCCAAGTTTGGGTTGGACGGGAAACGGCGTTACTTGGCCATCAGCCGGTCGGGCACGGCGATGCCCTTTTCCTTGTAGAAGCGCGCGACGCCGGGATGCAGCGGCGCGACCGAGGCTTCCAGCGTCAGCTCCTGCGGGTTGGCGCGGTCGGCGGCGGGATAGCCGGCCTTGGCCGCCGCCATGCCGTCGGCGGAGAAGATGCGCTTGGCGATCTCGTAGGCCACACCCTCCGGCAGCGCGTCGGTGGTGTTGATGCCGATGGCGGTCTGCACCGTCACCAGCTCCGCCGGCTGGGCGCCGTAATTCTCGCCGGGGCGGCTCTTGGCGACGCTGAAATAGGGATATTCGGCGGCGATCTTCTTGGCCTGGTCCTCGGTCATCGGCAGCAGCTTGATCGGCCGTGAGGCGTGCGCCTGCTGGATGTAGCCATCGGGGTGCAGGCCGGCCTTCATGAAGCCGACGATGCGGCGGTTCTGATAGGCATCCAGCGCGTCGGACCCGCCGGCGCGGTGCAGCTCGGCATTGATGCCCAGCAGCTGCAGGATGGCCTCGGCCTGCTTCTCGGTGGCCGAACCGCGGCCGCCCGGGTTGAACTGCTTGCCGGCCAGGTCGGTCAGGCTGTTCACGCCGGAATCGGCGGACACCACCCAGTTGGCCGGCAGCGGCGCGAAGTAGTAGAGCGTGCGCAGCTTGGCGCCATCCTTGCCCTTCATCGTCGCGAAATCGCTGGAGGTGACAGCGATGCCCATATCGACCTCGCCGCGCATCAGCGCGGTGGTGGAGGCCGAGGCGCCGCCCAGCTCCTGCACGCTGATGTTCACGCCCGGCACCGCCTTGTTCCAGTCGGAGACGACGGCGACCTGATAGGCGTAGAAGGCGGAATTGCCGTGCGTGCCGCCCATGGCCAGGCGCTGCTGTGCGCTGGCGGTACCGGCGGTCAGGCCCAGCGCCACGGCAACGCCGAGAACGGACGCAATGCGACCGTGGAGTGCGGTGATCTTCATTTTCTTCCCCCCAAAAGGCAGGTCGTTGCGGAACCCGTTGCCGCGTTCGCCGGCCTGCCCGATCGTGTCGGATTGATTGATGTCGGCCCGCGTTGGAGCCAGACCGTATGATCGCGGCAACGATAGTCAAGTTTTCGGCATGGTGAAACATTTTTCTGTCATTAGAAAACCGTTGAGTGGGTAATAATGTTTCGCGACGGGTGCGGGACCGCTGGAATCTGGATTTTCCGGGGCCGGCGATGTCATAGTCCGGCATCGATAAAGAGGCGGGCGGAACAAGCCTGTCAGGCAGGGCTGGGTAACAGGGTTGGGTATTGGGGGACGCATGGCCGGTCAGGATGCCGTGAAGACGGCGGCGCGCACGCTGGATCTGCTGGAGGTTTTCGCGAAGGCGCGCGGTCCGCTGTCGCTGACGGAAATCGCCCAGCGCATCAACACGCCGATCAGCAGCTGCCATTCGCTGGTCCGCACGCTGCAGGCGCGCGGCTATGTCTATGTGCTGGACAGCCGCAAGCGGGTCTATCCGACCAAGCGGCTGCTGGCGGTGGCCAGTGCCATCGCCCGGCACGATCCGCTGCTGGAGAAGCTGGCCCCGATCCTGGAGGATCTGCGCCGCGATACCGGCGAGACCGTGCTACTGGGCAAGCGGCAGGACGATCATGTCACCTATCTGGAGGTGATCGAAGGCACCCATATCGTGCGCTACACCTCCAGCCCCGGCGACACCAAGCCGCTGCATTCCAGCACCATCGGCAAGGCGACGCTGGGCCTGATGGCGCCGGCCGACCGTGCCGCGCTGGTCGCCCGCATCGAGCTGCCGCGCGTCACCCCCAACACGGTGACCGACCGCGCGGCGCTGCTGGAGGAGATCGAGCGTTCCGCCGCCCGCGGCTGGTACGAGACACGCGGCGAGAACATCGCCGATGTCATGGCGATCTCGGTCTCTTTCCGGATTCTCGACGAAGGGCTGGGCGTGGCGCTGGCCGGCCCGATCTCCCGCATGACCGAGAATTTCGATGCCTATCTCGCCCGGCTGAAACAGGCCCAGGCGGCGTTCGAGGCGCTGAATGCGTCGTTCGAGGGGCGGTAGGGCGGCGAATTAGCTAGCAGTTAGCGTGCTTTTCACTCCGGCCGTCATTCCCGGGCTTGTCCCGGGAATCTAGGCCTCGGCTTGCTTCGGCCTCGCCTGAGTAAGCTGAACCCTAGACCCTCGCAACAAGTGCGGGGGTGACGGAAGGAGGAGAGGGACCGACATCACGACGCTCTCTAACTTCTTGCATATTTCGGTATGACGAAATAGCTTTCGGAATATCGAAAATTAGAAACGCAAGAAACCCTGCGGAGGAATCCTGCCGTGGCCCAGCTCCAGACCAAAGTCCAGCCCAAGCCCGTCCCCCGATCCCAGCTTGATGTCCGCAAGATCGCCGGTGCCTGCGGTGCCGAAATCCTGGGCATTGATCTGTCGGTCGCCCCGGATGCCGAAACGGTGGCGGCGCTGCGCCAGGCCTTCCTCGACCATCAGGTGGTGTTCTTCCGCGACCAGGACCTGACGCCAGTGCAATTCCTGCAAATGGCGAAGCTGTTTGGCCAGCCCATCGAATATCCCTTCGTGACGGGGCTGGACGGTTTTCCGGAAATCATCCAGGTCGCCAAGCTGGAGCATGAGAAGAGCAATTTCGGCGGTATCTGGCACGCCGACACGACCTATCTGGAACGCCCGCCGATGGGCACCATGCTGATCGCCCGCGAACTGCCGCCCTATGGCGGCGACACGTTGTTCGCCAATCAATATATGGCCTATGAGGCGCTGTCGGACGGCATGAAGGCGCTGCTGGACGGGCTGGTCGCCATCAACAGCTCGGCCAAGGCGGACGTCACCAAGACGCGCGAGGACCGCATCAAGGACAGCGGCTCGAAAGAGGCCGGCAAGACCTATCTGTCGGAGCATCCGGCGGTGCGCACCCATCCAGAGACCGGGCGCAAGGCGCTCTATGTGAATGTCGCGCACACCGTCGCCTTCAAGGGCATGACGGAGGAGGAGAGCGCGCCGATCCTGAATTTCCTGTTCCAGCATCAGGTGAAGCCGGAATTCACCTGCCGCTTTGTCTGGCGGCCGGGCTCCATCGCCTTCTGGGACAATCGCTGCGTCCAGCACAATCCGGTGAACGACTATCACGGCTTTCGCCGCATCATGCACCGCATCACCCTGGCCGGTGATACGCCGCGATAGTTAGCGGCTTCGGGCGCAGCGGAAGCCGATATAGACGACGGCAGTCTCCGGCGGCTTGCCGGCGGTGTGGTCGCGGTGCATCTGTGCCGCGCCATACCACCAGGACCCGCCGCGCGTGATCTTCTGGCTGCCGCCCAGATTGCCATCCACCCATTCCCAGGCATTGGCGCCCATGTCGTACAGGCCGTTTACGCCCGCCTTCGTGCTGCCCGCGGGTGCATGGCCGGTGCCGCGCGTCAGTCGGCTGGTATGGTCGATGGCCGGTGCTGCCCCGCAATCGCCCAGGCAGTTGGCGCCGTCCGGCGTGGCGCCGGTGGGGTAGGGATAGGTGCGGCCGGTCTCGAACGGGGATGGCGGACTGGTGCGGCGCTCCGTATAGGCCGCTTCCATCCATTCGGCATCGGTCGGCAGGCGCTTGCCGGCCCAGCGGCAATAGGCCTCGGCCTCCGCGTAGGTGACATGGACGGCGGGTTCGTCATGGCCAGCGGGCACGCCGAACGGCGCCTGCCACGTCCATCCCGGCTTCCTGGTCCAGCCGGCCTCATAGACCTCGCCGCCGCCGCGCCGCTCCGCCGCCGTCACGGTTCCGGTCGCGGTGACGAACTGGCGGAAGGCGCCGACCGTCACCTCGGTGCGGTCGATCTCGAAGCCGCCGACGGGCTGCATCTCAGCCAGAGCCGGGCGGCTCATGACCATGGCAAGGCATAGAAGGCCCAGCATAACGGCGCTGTTTCCGCATTGGTTCGGCATGGGCCTCTCCTTGGGGCATCTGGCTCAGGGCTGGCAAGGAGATTTCTTTCTCGCGCTGGCTTTCAAGCGGCTTGGTCCTGCCCGCCTATATCGACGGGCCGCCTTGAGCCATCGCTGTTCACTGATATTTTACCAATAATGTGCAGAATAGTGTGCGAGACGCCGGTTTGGAGACACCAGAATTGGAGAGCATGCCCCTGTCGAGCGATAGCCGAAATTCCAGGCCCCGCGCATGGCAATGACCGCGCTGTCCGTGTCTGAGGACAGGCGGTACAGCCTGCGCCGGACGGCATTCCGGGAAGCGGGCCTGGGCGTGCTCGCCGGGCTGTTGCTCATCGCGCTGCTGGAATGGTCCTTTTCCGATGTCGCGTTGCAGAATGCAAAGGCGGATGTCAGGGACGAGGTTAATGAGCTGCGGGCCGACATCCAGCAGGTGCTGAGCCGCGACGTGCAGCTGATGCGCGGTGTCGTCGGCTATGTGCGCGCAGCCCCCGACCTGACGCAGGAGGATTTTGAGCTGCTGGCCAGGGACATGCTGGAAGGGGCTGCCGACCATGTGCGCAATATGGCGTTGGCCCGCGATCTGCGGATCAGCCACATGTACCCCATCGCCGGCAATGAAGCGGCCATCGGGCTGGATTACCGCAGCAACATGGCGCAATGGCCCGCCGTCGAGAGGGCGGTCCGGGAGCGGCGAACGGTTATTGCCGGCCCCATCAGCCTGGCACAGGGCGGTGTCGGGCTGGTCGCCCGCTTGCCCGTTTTCCTGCGGCACAATGGCGAGGAGCACGGCACGCTCTGGGGTGTCGCTTCGACGGTGATCGATTTCGTGGATCTGATGGAGCGGGTCCGCTACGACGATTACGCGACCGATTACCGTCTGGCGCTGGTCGGTCGCGATGGCGATGCGCTGAATAACGAGATCATCTGGGGTGATACCGGTATCCGGCAATATGACCCGGTCGCGCTGGAGGTCGTCGTGCCGGAAGGCAGCTGGCGCATCCTCGCGGCTCCGCATGACGGGTGGCCGGCCCTCACCCCCTATTTCCCCTATTTCGTGGCGGCTGGTCTGCTGGCCATGCTGGCGGCGGCATTTTCCGCGCTGGTGCGCTATCGGCTGGCGCTGGAACGCGGCCGCACCGAGCGCGAGCTGCTGGAGGCGATGCGCCGGGCGGAGATGGCGAATGCGGCGAAGTCCGACTTCCTGGCCAATATGAGCCATGAGCTGCGCACACCGCTGAACGCCATCATCGGCTTCAGCTCGCTGCTGGAAACGGCACCGCCGGGCAGCAAGATATCGGGCAAGACGCCGGAATATGCCGGCGACATCCGCAAGAGCGGCGAATTCCTGCTATCGCTCATCAACGACATTCTGGATCTCACGCGCATTGAGCGGGGACACCCGGACCTGCATATCGAACGGTTCGACGCGATTCCCATTGCCCGCCGCTGCGTCCAGCAATTTACCGCCGAATTCGACGCTGCCGGCATGATCCTCTCCGACGATACCGGCTTCGATCCGGTCTGGGTCCGAGCCGACCGCCGCGCGCTGCAGCAGATCATCAGCAACCTTCTGTCCAACGCGCTGAAATATGCTGGCCGGGGCGCACTGGTCTCCCTTTCCATCGCGCCGCCAAAGGGTGGGAAGGTCGGCATCATCGTCCGCGATACCGGCCCCGGTATTCCGACGGAGGCGGTGGAGCGCATCATGGAGCCCTTCGTGCAGCTTGCCCCGCCCACCGCGCGGGCCGCCGGCGGTGTCGGCCTCGGGCTGTCGATCTGCAAGTCGCTGTCGGCCGCGATGGATGGGCGGTTCGTTATCGCCAGCGCGCCCGGTGAGGGCATGACCGCGACGCTGACGCTGCCGGCGGGGTAACCGCCCGGCCTTGACTTTGCCAGGGGGAAGGGCGATCTAACATCCATGAACAAGATCGCCCGATACAGCCTGTCCGCGCCGCGCAGCAAGCGCCTGATCGCAGGATTCTAACCCCAGGTCCGGGCACCGCGCGCCCCCGGGTCTGGGGGCGTTTTCATATCTGAGACGGGCAGTGCACCGCAGGTCACGTTCTGGCGTGTCCCGTATCCGGTAAACCGCGCGCCATTTCAAACCGCATCATTGTCACGGCCATTGGATTGGGCCGTTGTCTCCCCTGGGTGGAGACGAAGGAGGATTCATGTCGATTTCCGTAAAGAAGCGCCGCAAGCCGGCGATTACCATGGGCATTGAAGCAAACCGCCGCCTCAGCAACCTCGCCATGGCGATCGAGGAGCGCATGCCGGAGATCGCCGATGCCCTGCTGCAGGAGCTGGACCGCGCGCGGCTGGTGCCGGATGCGAAGCTGCCGGACAAGGTCGTGCGGCTGGGCAGCACGGTGGAGTTCGCCACCAATGGCGACCAGCCCCGGCGCATCACGCTGGTCATGCCCGCCGAGGCGGATATCGCGCAGGGGCGTATCTCCATCGCCACGCCCATTGGTGTTGCGCTGATTGGCCTGTCCGAAGGCCAGTCGATGACGGCGCATGCGCGCGACGGGCGGGAAAATCTGCTGACCGTGATGAAGGTGTCCGCGCCGCAGCCGGCGGAGGCCGGCTGACTCTAGCGCCCAGCTTAAACTAGCGCCCAGCTACACTATCGCAGGGCGGCGACGGCTGTTCCCAGCGGCGTGCCGGCATCGGCGGTCGGGATGCAATATTGCCCGGCCTGCTTCAGCCGCTCGCACAGGCTTTGGGCTTCCGCCTGCGTGAGGGCGGATGCCTGCAGCCGCAGCATCCGGCCACGCCCGCCGCCCAGATCGACCTCCAGCACCATCGGCACCAGCGTCCCCAGCTCCGACGGGTAGCGGCGCTGCAGGATGCGCCAGCCTTCGCGCGCATTCTCGATGCTGCGGTAGGAGGCAAGATGGATCGCTGCCGTCAGCGCTTCCGGGATGGCGGCCGGGGCCCTTTGAGGGGCGGGCTGCGTGGGGGGCGGGGCCGGTCTTGGCGCCGGCTCGGCGGCCTTCATGGCGGGCGTATTCTGTCCCGGCTGCGGCGACAGCGACAGGCGCAAGCTGCCCGGATCGGCCAAGGGACCGGAGGGCGGTGCCGAGGGGGTTGCCGAGGACGGCGCAGCCAGAGGGGCGACCGGCGGGCTGACCGGTCGGCCAATAGGCGTCGCCATGGTCAGGCTGGTCTGGTCAGGACCAGCCCTGGGCCCAAGGGGGGGATTCGACGTGACTGCCTTCGCCACCGGCGCATCCTGGGAGCGGGCGGCGACGGCACCCTCCATCTGGCTCAGCAGGGCACGGATATCGCCATCGATGCGCGTCAGCCGGCTGATTGCCGGCTCGGCCGCCTGGAACTGTTTCTGCAGGCCAGTGATCCGGCTGTCCAGCTCGTCGAGCCGGGCCAGGATCGCATCGACGCCGGGCATGCCACCACTCGTCATTTGTGCGCTGTAGGCAGCGCCTGAGCCCGAAGACAGGCCAAGAGCTGGGATACCGGCATCGTTCGGCGCGGTCGCTGTTGACTGAATGGGCGGCGCGTCTGCCGGCAGGCGCGGCGGGGCCAGGAAACCGGTACGCGAAGCACTGCCGCATCCGGCGAGGCTGACAGCCAAACCGGCTGCCATGCAGGCAGTCAGGATCGGTCGGTTGTTGGGTCGCGCAGCCATGGCCTCTGACGCATCAGCAAAACATACTGAATATAGTAGCCGTTCGATGGTAGGCACACAACGAGTATCCCGTTTCAAAAAATAATGGTAAATTTTTATATAATATTGCCTGTTCCTGATTTTCTGGCATATTAAGGCTGTTGCGTAGGCAAATACCCCAGAAGGGGGGCGTCCTGGCCGTCTGTATGGCAGGCGTTGTGGAGGAGGTAGAAAACATGAAACGGCTTATCAAATTCGGCCTGGCCCTGGCGGCCCTGGCCTTCGTTGTCCCGGGTTTCGTCATGCAGGCCGCACAGGCGCAGACGACCGAGACTTTCACTGCGACCGCCACGGTGGCCAGCAGCCTGACCATTACCCAGAACACGGCGCTCAGCTTCGGCAATCTGGTTGTCATTCAGGACGGCACCAACGCCGCCGCGGCGACCCTCAGCGCAGCCGGCGTCTTCACGCGGGCGGCACAGGTGGGTACGGAAAACCTGATCCAGACCGGTACGCCGACCCCCGGCAACTTCACGGTCAACACCGGCGTTGCCAGCTTCGTGAACGTCCAGGTGACCTTCCCGAGTGCCGCGATCACCCTGACCAACGGCGCTGCCCCTCCGGGCAACGGCACCTTCTCCGTCGGTACCTTCACCGTTGCCGCGCCGACCGCCGGCACGCTGGGTGGCACCACGACGACGGTGGGTGCCTGTAACACGGCCATCGCCGCCGGCAACCCCTGCCAGTACACCACCAGCAACGGCGGTCTCGTGACCTTCCCGCTGGGTGCGACCATCACCGTCGGTTCGGCGACCGCCACCTTCATCGACGGCACCTACTCGGGCAATTTCGACCTGACCGCCGCCTTCTACTGATGCGGCCTTTTCGCTGAAATGGCTCCCAGAATGGCCGCCATCGCCTTATCCGGGGCGGTGGCGGCTTTCGCCTGTCCGGCCGGATTTTTACCAGCCGCCGCCCAGACCGTGGTGGAGCTGGACCCGCTGAGCTTCGGCACCTTCGTCGTGCCGTCGAACGCGGCGGTCAGTACGCTCACGGTGCCGCTGAACGGCTCGGTCTCCACTACCGGCAGCATCATCGCGCTGACGCAGGGCATAGCCGGCCGCTACCGGGTTGGTGGCCTGCCGGGCAACGCCATTGTCGATATCGACATCACGGCGGCCCCGCTGTTCGGCCCGGCCCTGCCACCCAGCCAGTATTTCCAGATCACCGCCTTCGACCATCCGCCGACCGTCACCACCAATGCCAGCGGGACGGCGACCTTCCGGCTGGGGGCGACGCTGTCCACCTCGGGCAGTGGCGTGCCTTACACGGACAGCACCTATACCGGCACCATCGACGTCACGGTAACGCTGCAATAGAGGCAGGCCAGCATATGCGCGGACTCTCCCTTCTGTTCTTTCTTCTTATCTCCCTGGCCCTGCTGCTGCCGGCACCGGCTGCCGCCGATCTGCTGATCACCCCGAAGCGCCTCGTGCTCGACAGCCAGAGCCGCGACGGCATCTTCCGGCTGGTGAACACCAGCGATCGCGCCCAGAGCTACGAACTGGTCTGGCAGCAATTGCGCATGAACGAGATGGGAACCCTGGACGATATGGGCGAGAACGCCGCCGGGGCTGCCAGCCGGCTGCTGCTGCTGGCGCCGACACGGGTAACGCTGCAGCCGGGCGAGCGGCAGACGGTACGGCTGACCCCGCGCCTGCCGGAAGGTCTGCCGGAGGGCGAGTACATGTCGCACCTGCTGTTCCGCCCGGTCACACCGCCGCCGCCGCCGAGCAGCGTCACCGGGCAGGGGGCGGAGATGCAGCTTGCCGTGCGCGTCGGCTTCTCGATCCCGGTTTTCCTGCGCCATGGCAACCTTTCCGCCCAGGCCGCCATCCGCCCCATCGGTATCGACGCCAATGGTGTGACCGTCGAGATGCGCCGCGAAGGCACGGCCAGCATCTTCGGCAATCTGTCGATGTTCTGGGGCCAGCCCGGCAAGGACGGGCTGCAGGTTGGCCGGCTCGACAGTGTCGCCATCTACGCCAACCTCACCCAGCGCACGGTGACCGTGCCGTTCGACCCGGCCAGCGGCGTCACTGTCGGGGCCGGGCTGTTGATGGTCCGCTACATTGATCCGGACAGCAACGCGGTGCTGGCCGAATCGACCGTCCGCCTGGAATGACGCTGGCATGCGGGGGCAGGGCCGATATCGGGTGGCCGGCGGCGGGGTGATCCTCGCCGCGCTGCTGTCCGTTACCGGTTCCGCCGCCGCCAATACCGCCGATCCGATGGAAAAGCTGCTGCGCGACTTCTACCAGCGCGTGGCACCGGTCTATGGCGCCCCTCAACCTGCTGGGCAACCCACCACCCAACCTGATGCGCCGCCGCGCCTGCCGGATGCCGCCCCGGCCCTGCGGACGGTACCGGCTGATCCGGGCCGCCTGGCGCGTCCCGCCTCCACCGGCGCCAGCCGGGTGCCGGACGGCACGGTACTGCTGCTAACCGTGCGTATCGATCGGGACCGGCTGGTGGAGCCGCTGATGGTCGTGACCGAGGGCAACGGCTTCCGGGTCGATCTGGGCAGCTTCGTGCAGGCCTTCGAATTCCCGATCCTGGTCGATGCCGGGCAGGGCCGCGCCGAGGGCTGGTTCATCAGCCTGGACAATGATTTCCGACTCGACCTTGGGGCTGGAACCGTCACCAGCCGGGGGCAGACACGGGCACTGCGCGCGGGGGAGGTGGTGCGCAGCGACGGCGCGTTGATGATCGGCGACTGGGTGCTGAAAGAATGGTTCGGGCTGGAGGCGACGCCCAATCTGGCCGATCTGGAATTGCGCATCGAGGCGGATGAACTGCTACCCTTCCAGCAGCGCCAGCGCCGCGAGCAGCGCTTCACCCAGCGCCAGAGCTATTCGACGCCGCGCGCCACCCTGCCGCCGGCACCGGAAGGGCGGCCGCTGGTCGGCCCGCCGGTTGTCGATCTGTTGGCCTCCAGCCGGCTGACCGGCGGCGACAATCAGGAAACCCGGGTTGGCGGTAACTATGCCGCTACCGTCGGCGCGGGGCTGCTGGGCGGAGCCTTCGCTGCCTATCTGTCGGGTGACGAGAATGAGCCGCTGTCCTCCGCCCGCGCCAGCCTGTCCTATTTCGACCCGGACGGGCTGGCTGGCCTCGGCCTCGTGACGCAGGCGCGGTTCGGCGATATCTCCGGCTTTGCCACCACGCTGCTGGCCCCCAGCGCCAGCGGTCAGGGCGTTTATCTCAGCAACCTGCCGGTCGGCGCGCAGCTGCGCAGCGACGCCACCACGATCAGCGGCGATGCGTTGCCCGGCTATGATGTGGAGCTGTACCGCGACGAGCAGCTGGTCGGCTTCCAGCGGGTCGGCGAGAACGGCGAATATATCTTCGAGAATGTGGAACTGTTCGCCGGCGAGAATCGCTTCCGCATCGTGCGCTACGGCCCGCAGGGGCAGATCGAGGAGGAAACCCGCACGGTCACTGCCGGCGGCGAGATTGGCGGCGTGCCGCTGACCTACCAGTTCGCCGCCTCGATGATCGATGACGGGCCGGACGAGGGCGCGCTGCAATCCAGCCTGGCGACCCGCCTGGCCGTCGGCGGCGGGGTGGCCGTGCTGGCCAGCGCCGGCACCACCGAATATCGCGGCGAACGCGTCAGTGACGCCCTTCTGGGCGGGCAATACCGCGTCGGCACCTTCCTGATGGAGGGGCTGGCGGGGCGCGATACGCTGGGCCGGACACTCGGCCGTGCCGCCGTGCAGACGCGCATCGGTACGGATTCGCTTCGCTTCAGCCATGAGGTGCGGCCTGAATCGCTGCGCCCGGAACTGGGCAACCGCCGACGCACGGAGATCGCGCTGAGCGGCTATGTGCAGGGGCCGGTGCTGGGCCTGCCCTATCTGCGCTATACGGTGGGGGCGGAGGATGTCAGCGATTCGGTCGTGGAAGAGGCGCGCTCCCTGACCGGCAAGCTGGGCACCCAAATCGGCCGCTTCACCCTGAACAACGACCTGCTGTGGACACAAAGCAAGGAACGTTCGACGGAGTTTCGCGCCGGTCGCGAGGGCACGGACCTGAATGTGGTGCATCAGGCCAGCTTCCCGCTTGGCCAGCTGCGCAACCGGTTCCGCCTCGGCTACCGCGCCGCGCCGGATTTCGAGATGACCGAGTTCCAGGCCAATTCGCTGTGGCTGATCGAGCGGGACTTCACCGCCGAGATGGATGTCCGCCACCGTTTCGAGACTGACCTGACCCGCGTGCAGGCGCGGCTGAACTACGATATGGGCAGCGTCGTGCTCAGCCCGCGCCTAAGCTACGACAATAACGGCGTCTATGGCGCCTTCCTCGATCTGCGCCTGTCCACCGGCATCGAGCCGATGACCGGAAATGTGAGGATGCAGAGCCGCCCCGCCGCCAATGACGGCTCCATCGCCGTGCAGGTGTTCCTGGACGAGAACGAGAATGGTGTGTTCGACCCCGGCGAGGAACGGCTGGAAGGGGTCGAGGTGCAGGCGCTGCAGGCGCGCCGCTCGGCACTGACCGATTCGACCGGCATCGCCATCCTGCGCAACGTCCAGCCCTTCGAGACCAGCGATGTGCGCATCATCCCCTCGACCCTGCCGGAAACCCACCTGCAGCCGGGTGTGGAGGGCTATTCCGCGCGGCTGCTGCCCGGCGGCACGCAGAACATGATCCTGCCGGTGGTGCGCAGCTGGACGGTGGAGGGCCGGGCGCTCAGCACCACGGCGCAGGGCGAGGCGGTGCCGCTGCCGGGCATTGACGTTGTCGTCATGGACCGCGACAGCGGGGAGGCGGTCGCCAGCACCACGACGCTGGGCGATGGCAGCTACAGCATTACCGGGCTGCGCCAGGGCAGCTACCGGATATCCCTGTCGGCGGAGTCGCTGGGCAGCCGGCTGGCCCCCGCCTATGCCCGGCCGCTGCTGACCGACGTGCGGGAGACCACCTATCACGCCGTTGATCTGCTGGCCGTAGAGCCAGGCGCGCCGGCCCACTATCCGCCGCTGCGCCGCGCCAGCGGGCCGGGGCCGATGATGCTGCCGCTGGGCGCCAGCACGTCCGACATCAGGGCACCGGAGCCGGAATCGTCCCGTCAGGTGATCGCCGTGCGTGTCGGCCAGTACCGGTCCCGCCTGGCGCTGGTCATGGGCTGGTCGGAGCTGGTGGAGCGCACCGGCCCGCTGCTGGCCGGGCTGGTGCCGGTGCTGTCGCCCAGCGAGGAGGCGCGGCTGCTGGCTGACCGCACCTCGCTGTTCCCGCTGCGGCTGGGGCCGCTGGTGAATCGCGATTCGGCGGAGCTGTTGTGCGACCTCTTGCGCCAGATCGGCCAATCCTGCGTGCCGGCGCTGGTGGACTGGCAGGAAGACCGCATCGCCGAGCATCCGCCGGCACCGGTTAAGGCCGCCAGCGTCACACAGTGACGGCAGGGGGATGGCGTCGGCGTCTCGAAGGGCATGGGGGAACGCGCTGACGTCATCCGGGGATTGGCGGCGGCCTGCGGCGGGTCTATAACCGGCGACCTGTCTTTTCCGCTTTCAACTTCCCCGCCTGAAAAGGACCGCCGCCATGGCCGCCAAGAGCTACCCGGTCGAGCTGACCGCGCCCGACATTGAGCCCTATCGCAAGGGCAATACCGGCATCGAGTTCGTCACCAGCTTCGACAGCGGCGTGCCCGGCCCGCATGTGGCGATCAACGCCATCACCCATGGCAATGAGATCTGCGGCGCCATCGCGTTGGATACGCTGCTGAAGCAGGGCGTGCGCCCGGTGAAGGGCAAGCTCAGCTTCGCCTTCGTGAACCACATGGCCTACAGCCGATTCGATCCGGCCAATCCGGATGCCTCGCGCTTCGTCGATGAGGATTTCAACCGGGTCTGGGTCGAGGACCGGTTGGACGGCAGCGAGGATACGGTGGAGCTGCGCCGCGCGCGCGAGCTGCGGCCGTTCTTCGACAGTGTGGACCTGCTGCTCGACATCCATTCGCTGGGCACCTATTCCAAGCCGCTGATGATCTGCCACGGGCTGGAGAAGGAGCGCGATTTCGCCGCCGAGGTGAATTTCCCCGCCTACATCATGTGCGGCTCCGGCCATATCGTCGGCAAGCGCATCATCGAATACACGCCGTTCAACGACCCGAAGAACGACAAGGTGGCGCTGCTGGTGGAATGTGGCCAGCACTGGGCTGCTTCCAGCGGTCGCGTGGCGATGGACACGGCGATGCATTTCCTGCGTGTGGCCGGCGTGGTCGAGCCCGCCGTCATCGAGCGCAACCTGTCGCCGGAGGGCAAGAACCCGCCGAAGGCGCAGATCTGGGAAGTGACCGGTGGGCTGACCGCCAAGACCGAGGATTTCCGCTTCGCCGAGGAGTATATCGGCATGGAGGTTATCGCGAAGGCCGGCACGCCGATCGCCTATGATGGCGGTGAGACGCTGGTGACGCCACATGATGACTGCCTGCTGATGATGCCCAGCTACAAGCAGGGTGTCGGCATGCGCAAGCTGCGGCTGTGCCGCCGCATCGGCTGAGGCTGCGCTTCAGTAGTCCCGGATAATATCGATCAGAAATGCCGTGGAGGCCGCGCTGCTGTGCAGGGCGGCCTTTTCGGTGTCCTGGATCAGCGCGCAGTCGAGCGGGCCGAGGCGGGCGCCGCCGATCCCGATCCCGCCGGTATGGCACAGCACCAGCAGGGTTCCGGTCACGCTGACCTGCAGCTCGCCTTGAAACCGTACCCGCCGCATCATATGCGTGCAGCTGGTACGCCGCGTCATGATGTTCAGATTGCTGACCGGCCCGTCCAGCAGCCTGCCCTCGGCGGGGCGGTCGGCGGCGAAGCGATGTGGTGCCGAGTCCGGATCGAGCGTCACCGGCCTCTCGCCTTCTACCGCCAGCGTCAGGCCAGTCCCCTCGATGACCGCCAGGGTCCGCACGATGTCCGGAAAGGCGGAGAAGGGGGCATCCGCCTCCATGCGGGCGATGGACAGCCGCCAGTCGAAATCCGCCATGCCGGCGCCGGCGGGCGAAACCGCGATTTCGGTGGTCATGCCCTGGCCGTTCTTCCACGGCATGGGGCGGGCGTCGGGATAGCGGAAAATCTGCATGGCGGCTTTTCCCACGTCACGGGCGGGAAGGGAAGGGGGCGGATCGTACAGACCCGCCCCCCACCTGTCTTAGCGGCGGTGGAAGATCATCCCGCCATGATGCAGCGTGTTCTCGTCCACGAAGGTGCCGTCGGCGGTGAAGCCGGTATCGTCCCAATAGTCGATATGGGTGCCGGTCACCTTGTAGCGGCCCTGATAGGCCTTCTCGCGGCTGCCGCGCGCCTCGACATAGCGGTTGTTCGGCAGCAGTTCGTGGCGGATATGGCCGTCCGGCGTGACCCACATCCCGACATAGGGATGGTCCTGGGCGACCTGCGCGGCGGCGGGCTGATTGGTGGTCGTCTGGGTATTCATCTGGGCATGACCTTTCTGGTTGGGTAGCAGGGCCGCACCGGCGAGGAGCACGGCGGCAAGCAGGGATGCGGTGGGCAGATACAGGGGAGGCGTCTTCATCGGGCTTCTCCTCAGCGTCGTTCGGCGAACAGCTCGGACAGCGCCTGCGAGGCGGCGATGGCGCGCGGGAAGCCGCTGGTCACGGTGACGAGGTAGATCGCCTCCTTCAGCTCCTCCTCGGTGACGCCGATATTCAGCGCATAGCCGGCATGGACCCGCATGATGCCGGTCTCGCCCAGCGCAGCGAAGGCGGTGACGGCGGCGAGCTGGCGGGTGCGGTTGTCCAGCCCGTCGCGCGCCCAGACATCGCCCAGCGCATAGCCTTCCGTCGCCTCGGCCAGGAACGGGAATTCCTCGCGCATGCGCTCCAGATTGGGCTGGGTCTGGCCGTTGTTCAGGCTGAGGATCACTTCGGCACCGCGCTGCTGGCGTTCCTCTGTGGTCCGCGATGGAGTTTGCGACAGGGCGGTTGCGGGGAGTGCCACGGCAAGCAGCAGGGCGGCGGCGATTTTGCGATGGGTCTTCATGATGGTCTCCTTCACTGGGTAGCGGTGGGACGGATGACGATCTCGTTCACATCGACATCGTCGGGCTCCGCGATGGCGTAACGCACGGCGCGGGCAATGGCGTCGGGCTGCAGCGCGATGGCGCGGTAGAGCTTCATCGCCTCTGCTGCGGTCGGGTCGGTGATGCTGTCGGCAAGCTCGCTCTCCACCACGCCGGGGTGGATGCAGGTGACGCGGATATCGTTATGCTCCTGCCGCAGCCCGTCGGAGATCGCGCGGACTGCATATTTGCTGGCGCAATAGACGGCTGCCGTCGGCACCACGGACAGCGCACCGACGGAGGCGATGTTGACGATGTGGCCGGAGCCGCGCGCGGTCATTTCCGGAAGCACGGCGGCGATGCCATGCAGCACGCCCTTAATGTTCACATCGACCATGCGGTCCCATTCCTCGACCTTCATCGCGGCCATCGGGGACAGCGGCATAACGCCGGCATTGTTGACGATGACATCGACCCGGCCCCAGGTCTGGCGCGCGGTCTCGGCAAAGGCGGCGACATCGGCGCGGTCGGTGACATCGACGCGGGCGATGGCGGCATCGCCGCCCTCGAAGTTGATTTCCTTGGCCAGCGATGCCAGCCGGTCGGTGCGGCGCGCGCCCAGCATCAGCTTCGCGCCGGCCCGGCCCAGTTCGCGGGCGATGCCGGCACCGATGCCGCTGGAGGCGCCGGTGATGAGGATGACCTTGTCGAGGGACATATGCTTTCTCCACTGGTGTCGAAGTCCCGCATCGCGGGGTTGCCAGGAAGGTAAGCGCGGTTCATTGTCGCGATAAGACGCTCATTCTTTTCCATTAAGGAAAGAAAAACTAACCAATGGGGCCGGACTTCAACGCGCTTGCCATCTTCGCCCTGGTCGCCGAGGAGCGGAGCTTCCGTGCCGCCGCTGACCGGCTGGGCGTCACCCGCTCGGCAGTCAGCCAGACCATCCGGCGGCTGG
Organism: Oceanibaculum sp.; assembly: GCF_022449305.1. NCBI lineage: Bacteria > Pseudomonadati > Pseudomonadota > Alphaproteobacteria > Rhodospirillales > Oceanibaculaceae > Oceanibaculum > Oceanibaculum sp. The sequence continues at coordinate 71,777 of NZ_JAKUSO010000008.1, forward strand.
AGGAGGGGCTGGGGATCGCGCTGGTGCAGCGCACGACGCGCAGCGTCAGCCTGACCGAGGCCGGCGAGCGGCTCTATGCCGAGGTGGCCCCGGCGCTGGCGGAGATGCGTGCCGCCATCGAGACCACCGGCCATCTGCGCGGCCGCCCACGGGGGCAGTTGCGGCTGGCGGTCTCCTCCATCGCCGAGCGCTTCCTGTCCGGGCCGTTCCTGGCCTCCTTCGCCGAGGCAAATCCGGAAATCCAGCTCGACGTCACCGTGACCGACGAGGAATGCGACATCGTCGCGGAAGGCTACGATGCCGGTGTGCGGCTGGGCGAGGTGATCCAGCAGGACATGATCGCCGTGCCGGTGGCCGGGGAGGAACGGCAGATCATCGTCTGCGCCCCGTCCTATATCCAGCGGTTCGGGGCCCCGGCCCACCCGAAGGACCTGTCCGCCCATCGCTGCGTCGGCTGGCGGCCGGCGCCCCGGGTGGCGCCCTATCGCTGGGAATTCACCGAGCAGGACCGCGAATTCAGCGTCGATGTGCGGCCGGAGATCACCACCAACGACATGGCGCTGATGATCAAGCTGGCGGTTGCCGGCGCCGGCATCACCTGCGGGCTGGAGGAAAGCTTCCGGCCCTGGATGGCGCGCGGCGCGCTGGTGCCGGTTCTGAGCGAGTTCTGCCCGCCCTTTGCCGGCTTCTATCTCTATTATCCCAGTCGCCGCAACCTGGCGCCGAAGCTGCGCGCGCTGGTCGATCACCTGCAGCGCTTCCGGTGGGCCGATCAGTCGTAGGCCCGGCAGTGTACGCTGCCGTTACGTTGCGCGGATAACGGCCTCGACCGGCCGCCGCGGGGCATAGGGCAGGGCTGGTCCGTATCCGAACCGCATGACGATATTCGGGCGCCGGCCCGGCAAGCCGACAAGGGCCGCAAGCTCTGGCCGCAGTGATGTGACCTCGACAGGCTGGTTCACGAAGGCGCATTTCAGCCCCAGCGCGGTGGCCTGCAGGGCGAAGCGCTGGCAGGCACGCCCGGCCCGCATCCAGTGCTCGCGGTCATCCTGTTGGCCGACGAACACGGCCACCCCCGCCGAGCTGCGCAGCTGTGCCGCATATTTGTCGTTCTCCGCCCTGGCGGTGAAGACCAGGTCGAAGGCGCGTGGCCCCAGCCAGTCGGGCAAGGCAGGATTGCCGCTGGCCACGCTGTACAGCCCGTCACCGGTGCGAAGCGCCTGGCCGGGGTTGAAGCGCAGCCAGGCCTTCAGTTCGCGGATAAATTCCGGGTCGGCCATCTGCGCGCTGTTGCCGGCGATGACAAGATCGCGGACACGGTCGAGCTGTGGCCGCTCTGTGATCAGCACCATGTCGATTCCGGGAATCGCGGCGGCATCGGCCAGGCTTTGCAGGTCGGCCGCGCTGACCGGGCGGCCATCATAGACGGCGCGGGTGGATTGGCGATGCGGTATGGCCGCGAACAGGGGTGACTCCTGCGGTTCTGTCGGCTGGTGCGCAAAGACGATCCGCCCGTCGCCATGATCGTCGAACACCAGTTCCCCGCCTCGCCCACGCGCGGCGGCGGCCAAAGCCAGATTCTCGGCGGCGCATCCAAGGCTGGCATAGAGGTGATGATCGTCGGGATCGACCACCGGCGTCCGCCGGCTGAAATCCGGCTGGATGATGATCTCACCGGGTGCCACCGAGAACAGCCAGGGCTGGGTGTTGTGGCCGTTCGCCGCCAGCGTGGCATGACGGATGAGGTCGTGGTCCCGCGGCTGGAGCGGCAGATCCGCGCGCAGTGCCTGCATCGCCTCCCGATAGGAGGCAGCGGCCTGCCTCTGGCGCATGGCCATCCATCCAGCCGCGCCGCCAAGCGCCAGCAGGCCGCCGGCACCGATGAGCATATGCCGCCTGTTCATGATCCTCTCCCGGTATTCGCTTCCGGCGACCCTGCTGGATTTGGCCCTTCGATTCGGGGGGGTCAATAGCCCCCGGCCTTGCTCCTGCGGCTATCCGGCCGCCCGGCGCTTGCGCAGGATAATGAACACGCCGCTGGAAATGATGATGGCCGCGCCGAGGAAGGTCATCGAATCGGGGATTTCGTGCCAGATCAGCCAGCCGAGGCCCGTCGCCCAGATCAGCGCCGTATAGTCGAACGGCGCCACCAGGGTGGCGGGGGCCAGCCGGAAGGCCTGGGTTATCATCGTCATGCCGGCGGTGCCGAACAGCGCGATGGCGACGAACAGCCAGATATCCTCGGGCCGGATCGCGGTCCAGAAGAACGGCACGATGACGCCACTGAGCAGGGCAGCGGTGCCGGTCAGGTAGAGCAGCAGGGTCCACACGCTCTCGCGGGAATCGACCCAGCGCGCGCTCAGCATCAGCAGCGCATAGACCAGCGCCGTGGCGACCGGCAGCAGCGATACCGGCTGGAAGGCGGCGGCCCCCGGCCGCAGGGCGACCAGCACGCCGATGAACCCCACGATCACCGCCAGCCAGCGCCGCCAGCCGACCTGTTCGATCCGGAACAGGGCCGACAGGGCGGTGATGAACAGCGGGGCGACGAAGGCCAGTGCCGTCGCTTCGGCCAGCGGCAGGTGCATCAGGCTGGTGAAGAACAGCAGCGTCGCGCCGATCCAAAGCACCCCGCGTAGCAGATGCGCCGCCGGACGGTACGAGCGCAAGGCACCGGTGCCGCCCATCCGCCACGCCACCAGCAGCGCGAAGGGCAGGGCGATCAGATTGCGCAGGAACAGGATCTGCAGCGGCGCATAGGTGTCGGTCAGGCTCTTGGCAATCGCGTCATTCACGCACAGGCTGGCAACGCCGACGCACATCAGGGCGATGCCGGCCAGTGGGCCCCGTCCTCGCGTGGCATCCGAAACAGGCTGCACTACCTCGTTTCCTTGAGGGCGGGTCAGGAGGCGTGGCGCTTGTCGAAATCCCAGACCTGCTGGAAGCCCATCATCCGGCTGAAGTCCATGAAGTCATCCAGCGGCACGGTGACGCCGACACTCGCCCCCTCATTCTTCAGCGTGCCATAGACCGAGGCCAGCGCCGCCCCCATCGCCAGAAAGCCGGTCGCCGGGAAGATCGCCATCGCGTAGCCCAGTTCCACCAGCCGGTCGCGACTGACCACCGGCGTGCGCCCGCCCTCGACGATGTTGGCGAGGCAGGGTGTGTCGAAGCTGGCGCAGATCTTCGCCATCTCCTCCTCGGTCTCGGGGCTTTCGATGAACAGGATGTCGGCGCCCGCCCTGGCATAGGCCTCGCCGCGCCGCAGCGCCTCGTCGAGACCCAGCGTGGTGCGCGCATCGGTGCGCGCGATGATGAGGAAATCGGCGGAGTCGCGGCTTTCCACCGCAACCCTGATCTTGGCCACCATATCCTCCATCGGGATCACCCGGCGGCCTGGCGTGTGGCCGCACTTCTTCGGGAATTCCTGATCCTCCAGCTGGATCGCCGCCGCTCCTGCCTGCTCATAGCCGCGCACCGTGCGCTGTACGTTCAGCAGCCCGCCATAGCCGGTATCGCCGTCGGCGATCAGCGGCGTTGTCGTGACCGAGGCCAGCGTCTGCACACGGCTGACCATCTCCGTATAGCTGGCAAGGCCGGCATCGGGCAGCCCCAGATGCGAGGCGACGGTGCCATAGCCGGTCATGTACAGGGCCGGAAACCCCATGCGGTCGGCCACGCGCGCGGAAATGCCGTCGAACACGCCGGGGGCGGTGATGAAGTCCTTGTCGGCAAAGCGCTGGCGCAGGGTTTTTGAGGCGGTCATGACGGGCGATCCCTTTCGGAATTTGGGAAAGAGTTTCGGTGGGTGAAAAAGGCGACTTGGCAAAATAAGCTGCACCTGATTAGCATCGACAAAACAAAAATCGCAATCGGGAGGAAACAAGATGAGCAAATTCAGCATCAAGGCGTGCCTTGTCGGCGCCGCCGCACTTCTGGGAACCGCCCTCGCCAGCCCGCTGGCCAGCCCGGCCAGGGCCGACCAGATTTCCGTCACCCACTGGGGCGTGCTGATGTATGGCGCGCCCTATGCAGTGGCGCTGGAAAAGGGCTTCTTCAAGGATGCCGGCATCGAGATCACCGGCATCCTGACCTCCAAGGGCGGCGGCACCACGGTGCGCAACGTGCTGGCCGGCGGCCTGCCCTATGGCGAGGTCAGCCTGGCGGCGGCGGTCGCGGCGGCGAAGGAAGGCCTCGACATCAAGATCGTGAATACCGGCGCCGCCTCGGTCTATGACATCCTCTGGGTGGCGCCGAAGGGCAGCGACATCAAGTCGGTGAAGGATCTGGCCGGCAAGAAGGCCGCCTTCACCAGCCCGAAATCGGTGACCGAGATGGTGCTGCTGATGTCGCTGGCCGCTGGCGGCGTGGATGTGAAGCAGGTGGAGCGCATCTCCACCGGCGGCATCGGCGCCGGCCTGACCGCGCTGGGCCAGGGCGGCGTGGCGGCGGCCCCGATCCTCGACCCGATCTGGTCGCGCACGCAGGACAAGTATCAGCCGGTCTTCTACGCCAAGGATCTGCTGCCGCTGATGACCCAGACGGTCGGTATCACCACCGGCGATTTCGCCAAGTCCAGCCCGGACAAGCTGAAGGCCATCATCGAGGGCCGGCGCAAGGGGGTGGACTTCATCTATGCCAATCCTGAGGAGGCCGGGAAGATCTTCGCTGCCGCCTACAAGATGGACGAGGCGCTGGGCATCCGCGCGATCCAGAACATGATCGATGTGAAATACTGGGGCCGAGGCGATCTCGACCTGAAGGCAATGGACAATATGGTTGAGGGCTTGCGGATCATCGGCGAGGTGGACGGTCCGATGGACTGGTCGAAGCTGGTGGACAAATCCTTCCTGCCCGACGATCTGAAGTCGTGACCATGGCGGCATCGCCGAAGACGATGCCCGCCGACAGCCCGGAGACGCGCGCAATTCACGCCAGCGTGGCGGGGGTGACGCGCGTCTTTCCGGCGGTCGGAGGACAGCCGCCGGTGCATGCGCTGGGGCCGCTGGATCTGGACCTCATGCAGGGCGAGTTCTTCTCCGTCGTCGGCCCGTCCGGCTGCGGCAAGTCCACCCTGCTGGAGGTGCTGGCCGGCCTTTCCGCGCCGACCGAGGGCAGCGTGACCTTCGAGGGCAAGCCGGTTGCCGGGCAGGTGCCGGACGGCGTCGGCGTGGTGTTCCAGGAAGATGCCAGCTTCCCCTGGCTGACGGTGTGGGACAATGTCGCCTTCGGCCTGCGACGCGCCGGCTTCGAGGCGACGGAGATCGCGCGCCGTGTCGATTATGCGGTGGGTTTCATGGGGCTGGCGGATTTCGCCCAGGCCTATCCGGCGCAGCTGTCTGGCGGTATGCGCCAGCGTGTCTGCATCGCCCGCACGCTGGTGCTGCAGCCGCGGCTGATTCTGCTGGATGAGCCATTCGGCGCGCTGGACCAGCAGACCCGCCTGCTGATGGGCGACGAGCTGCTGCGGCTGTGGCGGGAGACCGGCGCAACCGTGCTGCTGATCACCCATGCGCTGGACGAGGCGGCGATGCTGTCCGACCGGGTGGGTGCGATGTCGGCCCGGCCAGGCCGCTTCATCGAGCAGGTACAGACCGGCTGGCCACGCGAGCGTGACAGCCGCATCGTCTCGGAAGACAGTTTCGGCCGGCTGACCGGCCATCTCTGGTCGCTGCTGCGCGAGGAATCCATGAAGGCTTCCGGACACCAGGCGGGGCACAAGCGATGAGCAAGGTTGGCTGGATCAGGCTGGCCATCGTTGTGGGCGCGGTCGGTCTGCTGGAAATTCTGTGCCAGACTGGCGTGATCCGTCCGCTGACCATGATCCCGCCCAGCCGCATGGCGGTGGAGCTGTGGAAGCTGGCGGAAAACGGCAAGCTTGCCGGTCCGGTGACCAAGACGCTGGGCAATGTGGCCGCCGCCTTCGTGCTGTCGGTCACGCTGGGCTTCGTCGCCGGGCTGCTGATCCACGCGCTTCCGCGCTTCCGCCGGGCGCTCGATCCGCTGCTGGCCAGCTATTACGCCGTGCCCTTCTTCGTGTTCTACCCGGTGCTGATCGTGATCTTCGGGATGAGCGACCTGCCGATCATCATCATCGGTTTCCTGTTCGGCGTGGTGGCGATGATCATCAACACGCTGAACGGTCTGGACCGCGTGCCGCCAGTGCTGCTGAAGGTCGGCCGGATGAGCCGGATGGGGCCGTTGCAGACGGCGCTGCTGATCAAGCTGCCCTCGGCAGCACCCTACCTGTTCACCGGGGTGAAGCTGGCCGTGGCCTATTCCTTCATCGGCGTCATCGCCTCCGAATTCATCCTGTCCGGAGCCGGCATCGGCTACGACATCGCCTATGCCTACAATAATTTCGACAACCGGACCATGTACGCGCTGATGCTGTTCATCCTGACCACGGTGACGGCGG